>SOKM01000287.1 GCA_004375785.1 Candidatus Cloacimonadota bacterium
TTTGCGAGGACTTCCTTAAATGCTTTAAGGAAGCGCTGGTTCTGCTCCATTGTTCCAATGGTTACCCTACAAAATTCAGGTATTCCATAGCCCGCAAGTGGTCTAATAATAATCCCCTTCTTTTGTAATTCCAGAAAAAGTTTTTTCACATCCATACCCGGTTTTAAGGTGATGAAATTCGTGCAGGAAGGAATATAAAAAATATCCATTTTCTTAAACTCTTTTGTCAGGTATTCTTTTCCTTCCTTAATGACTTTTATTGTTCTTCTTACATGCTCTTCATCATTTAAAGCTGCGAGTGCACCAATTTGACCAAGCCTGTTTACATTAAAGGGAATCCTTGTTTTCCTGATATCGCTGACAATTTTTGGGGGTGCGATTCCATAGCCAATTCTTGCACCGGCAAGACCGTATATCTTTGAAAAAGTTCTCAGGATAAGAACATTTTTGTTCTCTTTAACAAATTTTATAGAATTCGGGAAATCTTCACCTTTTACAAACTCGTAATAGGCTTCATCAAGCATAATTAGGATTCCATCAGGGATGGAGTAAACAAAGTCCTCTATTTCCTTCGTCCCGAGTTTTGTGCCGAGGGGATTACAGGGATTATCTAAATAGATAATCTTTGTTCTCTCACTAACAGCATCCCTTATTGCGTTAAGGTCATGTGTGTAATTTTTCTCCGGGATAGCGATGAAAGTTGCGCCCATTACATTTGCTGAGATCTTTGCAATTAAAAACGCTTGCTCTCCAGTTATAAATTCATCCCCAGGGGAGAGGTAAGCCAATGGTGCATAAAGGATCAGTTCAACGGAGCCATTAGCCATAATTAGGTTTTCCTCTGCAACGCCAATGTGCTGTGCAATACCTCTTTTTACATAGTAGCATTCATCATCAGGATAGAGATACATTTCTTTAATACTGTCTCTCATTGCTTCAAGAGCTTTTGGCGAGGTTCCTGCAGAACTTTCGTTTGATGCGAGTTTAATGATTTCTTCTGTTATACCGAGTTCCCTCCTCAATTCTTCTATAGGTTTTCCAGGGACATACGGTCTAACATTGTTTAGCGCCTTTCTTGGTTCTACAGACATACCACCTCCTCATTAAGATTTGTCCACAGAGCACTTGCTTGAGCAAATCCTAAATTCCAAGCATCAAATTCCAAACAAATTCCAATAACCAAATACCAAATGACCAAAATAAATTAGTTTGGAATTTTGAACATTGAGATTTGGAGCTTGTTTGTAATTTATGATTTATAATTTGGAATTTTTCATTCATCTGTGACTTCTGTGGTTTACCGTTTTTGTCGTTTTATTACGACAAGTTTTATTTCAGTCATCTCTTCAACAGCGTATTTTAATCCTTCCCTTCCCATTCCGCTCTTTTTGACACCTCCGTAAGGCATATGGTCAACCCTGAATGTAGGAAAATCATTTAGAATCAGTCCTCCGACATTAATGGTATCTACTGCCTTAAAAATCTTATTTACATCTTTTGTATAAACACCCGCCTGGAGTCCGTATTTTGTTTCATCCGCAAGTTTTAGTGCTTCATCGAAGTTATCATATGGAACAATTGAGACCACAGGAGCAAAAACCTCATCCTTTATTACCCTCATTTCTTTTGAAACATTTGTTAAGACCGTTGGGAAAATTATATTTCCTTCATTTTTCCCTCCTGTGAGCACCTTTGCACCCTTAGATTTTGCTTCTTCGAGCCACTCCATTGCCCTTGTTGTTTCTGATGTAGTAATCATTGGACCGATGTCAGTCTCTGGATTGAGCGGGTTGCCGAGTTTTAGTTTTTTTGTTTTCTCTACAAAAAGTGTGAGAAAATCATCAAAGAGCTTTCTGTTCACATATATCCTCTGGACTGAGATACAAACCTGTCCGGAATATGCAAATGCGCCAACGATTAATCTATCAACAACACCGGGAAGGTCTTCGACATCCTCAACTACTACCGCACTGTTGCTGCCAAGTTCAAGGGTAACTGTTTTGAAACCTGCTTCCCTTTTAATGGTTTCCCCGACTGCAAGACTCCCTGTAAATGTAACCATATTTATTCTATCATCCTTAACAAGTTTCATTCCCACTTCACTTCCAGCACCGAAAAGGATATTTAAGACACCCTGTGGAAGCCCTGCATTCTCAAAAATGTCGATTAGTTTTAATGAAATAAGTGGAGTTACCGATGCAGGTTTCAGTATTACACTGTTTCCTGAAGCAATAGCTGGAGCGACCTTGTGTGCTACAAGGTTAAGTGGAAAATTAAAAGGGGTAATTGCAAGAATTACCCCCTTTGGAACCCTTATATAGAATCCAAAGTAATCCTTTCCACGCTCAGCCGCATCCATTGGAATGACTTCGCCGTAAATTTCTTTTGCTTCTATGGAGGCAAATTTGAACGTTTCTACTGCCCTTTTTACCTCTCCAAGCGCATAACGGATTGGTTTTCCAGATTCAAGAGAGATGAGTTTCGAAAGTTCTTTTTGATTCTCATCTATCTTTTTACTTACTTCTTCAAGGAGCCGTGCACGTTCATAAGCGGTCAGGGATTTTGATATTTGAAATGCGCTAACAGCTGCATCAATAGTGTTTTCAATATCTTTATCATCTGCTGTTGGAATCCTTCCAATAACTTCGTCTGTAAAGGGATTTACCACATCAAAATAATTTTTGCCCGGTTTCCATTTTCCGTTAATGAACATTTTTCCTTCAATTATTTTCTCATCCATTTGCGAAAATATAGCACCCCTATTAAGCAAAGTCAAGAAAATTTTGCCATGAAGACACAAAGATTTATTTTATAGATTAAAGCAATTCCATATTCGCTTTCTGTCAATATGAGATTGCCATCCTTCGTTCCACTCAGGACAGGCTTAACTTCGGTAAAGGGCTCGCAATGACAGTGCGTGTCAGTATGAGATTGACTCCTCTCTTTGTTCTTGGAAGAGGGTTCAAGAGATAAAAAAATCACAAAAAAGAACTTGACTTTTTGGAAATTATATGTATAAATACTCTTGCCTTAAGGTTAAGATTGTTCTTTTAAAACTATTGTTACATGATGCCTTGTCTTAAATCAGAAAGGGGGTGAGTTTTTTTTAGATGTTGGTTTTAAGAACCTGGAAGAAATTTGATATTCTGACAAAGGGCGTCATGGAATTAAGGAATCAGGTCAAGAGCTAAGAGTTTTTATACAAACGAAGGAGGAAAGATGATTATAAAGGCATCAGATGGAAGAGAATTCCCCGTGGAGATGCATAAAACAAGGATGCTTCAGAAAATTACACTTATACCAGCTGAAGAAAGACTAAAGGCTATTAAAGAAGCCGGTTACAATACATTCCAGCTTAAGACCAAGGATATATTTCTCGATATGCTCACCGACAGTGGAACTAATGCAATGAGTGACAACCAGTTTGCTGGCTTTATGACCGCAGACGATGCGTATGCAGGTAGTATGACTTTTTATGATTTTGCTGACGCAGTTAAAGATGTTATGGGCTACAAATATGTTATGAATGTGCATCAGGGAAGAGCAGCAGAACACCTCTTGGCAAAAACATTTGTTCAAAAGGGACAGGTTGTACCTACCAACTACCATTTTACTACTACAAAGGTTCATATTGAACTGCCTGGAGCACAAATCCTGGAGATATTCTTTGACGAGGCTCTCGAAACAAAAAGTACAAACCCCTTCAAAGGTTGTATGGACCCACAAAAACTACGAGATGTCATTAAGAAATATGGAAAAGAGAAGATATCATATGTAAGGATGGAAGCAACTGCTAATTTGCTTGGTGGACAGCCATTTTCAATGGCGAATTATAAGGAAATTATGAAGATTTCCAAGGAAGCCGGGCTTCTTACTGTATTGGATGGTAGTTTACTCTGCGAGAACGCATACCTCATAATGCAGAGGGAAGAGGGATATAAAGACAAGACTGTTGCAGAAATTGTGAAAGAGATGTGTAGTCTTGTTGATATATTTTACATGAGCGGAAGGAAAAATACCTGTGTCAGGGGTGGCTGCATTGGAACAAATGATAAAAAACTCTTTGATGAGATAACACCATGGCTACCGGTTTATGAGGGATTCTTTACATACGGTGGTATGTCACAGAGAGAAGTGGGTATGATGGCTGTTGGAATGAGAGAGATGATAGACCCGAGCGTGGCAGGTTGTGCGGTTGAGCAGGTAAAATATTTTGTTAACAGACTTGAAGAGACAGGAATCCCGGTGGTTACACCTCCTGGTGGATTGGCATGCCATATAGATGCAAGGAAATTTGTTCCTCATATCCCCAAAGAGGACTATATTGCTGGCGCATTGACCGCAGCCCTTTATATTGCATCTGGGGTGAGGTCGATGGAAAGGGGCACCATCTCAATGGAGAGGGATAAAGATGGCAATGAAGTTTACTGCGATTTAGAACTGACGAGAATTGCAATTCCAAGAAGGGTATACACAGTATCCCAGATTGAGTATGTAGTGGAGAGACTGAATTGGTTGTATAAAAACAGGGAACTGGTAAAAGGATTGAAATGGGTATCTGAACCGCCCGTTCTTAGATTTTTTCTTGGAAGTTTGGATGTACTCGATAATTGGTCAAGAAATTTATGTGATGCGTTCAAAAAAGATTATGGTCCTGATTTATAAGTGATGTTTCAACGATGCAAAGGGTAGCCGCAGGCTTTAGCCTTTGCGTGTTGGAGTAGCAGAGCTTGCTCTGCGCTTGGATTGTAAGGGGCAGACCTATGCTTGTCCCGTTAGAGGAATTCCTCTAACGGGATGCATCTGCCCTTTTTGTTTATTGCTAATGGTATATAGATTTTTCTTGACTTCGTAAAATTCGTGTGATATTATTTTTTTATGAAGTGGTTTAAGAGAAAGAAAAAATTGAAGCCACCAGAGGAACGAAGGACAATCCCGGATGGGCTGTGGCAGAAGTGTAAAGGCTGTGGTGAAATACTTTACAGAAAGGAACTTGAGAGAAATCTTTTTGTATGTAAGAAATGTGGTTATCACTTTAGAATAGGATGCAGGGAATATGCCAAAATCTTTCTTGATACCGAGTTCAAAGAGCAGGATGTTACAATCACACCAATTGACCCCCTGAAGTTTGACGGATATCCGAAGAAGATAAAGGAGGTTCAGGAGAAGACGGGATTGAAAGAGGCAATTATTGCAGGAGAGGGAGAAATAGGGGGTTTTGAGGTTGAATTTGCAGCAATGGACTTTAGTTTTGTAGGTGGAAGTATGGGCTCTGTAGTTGGCGAGAAAGTGAAAAGAGCCGTACTGCGTGCAATAGAGAAAAAAATTCCTCTGATTATTGTGAGTACTTCGGGCGGTGCAAGAATGCAGGAGGGAATCCTTTCTCTGATGCAGATGGCAAAAACAGGTTCAGCCCTTGCTGAACTTGAAAAAGCACGAATTCCATACATCAGTATCCTTACGAATCCCACTACAGCAGGAGTAATGGCTTCATATTCATCTATTGGAGACATCGTTATTTCAGAACCCGGCGCACTCCTCGGATTTGCTGGACCAAGGGTTATCGAGCAGACAATCAAACAGAAACTTCCAGAAGGGTTTCAGAGTGCTCAATTTCTCCTTGAGCATGGATTTGTTGATACTATTGTTGAAAGAAAGGAG
>SOKM01000069.1 GCA_004375785.1 Candidatus Cloacimonadota bacterium
TTGGTCTATTACTTAAATGACCTTCTGCCTTTTTTTGAAAAACAACCGAGTTTGTATCCTATTGGAGATAAAAGGATTAAAGATATTAAAGGATTAAATGAAGAAACTTATATTGTTAAGGCTTTAAAGATGGGGTGGATGAGCAATTTCCCTGATGGAAAATTTTATCCGGATGACAAGATAAAAAGGTTTCAACTCGCAATTATCCTCTTCAGGGTTTCCAAAACTCTTCCATTTTTTTCAGGCAATAATGTGGGTTATTGCGAAATCAAGGATGTTCCGTATTCGGATTATACTTATAAGGTACTTTCCTTTGTAGTTTTAAATAATCTTTTAACACTTGAAGATGGCTTTTTCTTCAAGGACAAAAGTGTTACGGGCCGTGAGGCTGCAAAGTGTTTCTCAAAATTCAGAAAAATGCTCAAAAAATAAAAAACAGCACACATGAAATGTAGTCCCCCTCAGAAATCCAGCTGTGAAATGGTCGGGAAACTTCAAAATGAACTTCCCCTTTCCCTGCACATTATTCAAATTTTATTGAACAGGGGATACAAAACAGTTGAAGAAATTAAAGATTTTTTATCACCTTCCTTAGATAATCTTTCTGACCCATTTATCTTCAGTGATATGAATAAAGCAACCGATAGAATCATCAAGGCAATTAAAGAAAAAGAACCTATCCTTATTTACGGAGATTACGATGTAGATGGTATCTCATCTGTTGTCCTTCTCGTAAGAAATCTTCACAAACTGAATGCAAATCCATTCTATTACATTCCACATAGAATAAGGGAAGGCTATGGTATCTCTGAGCAAAGTATCAGAAGTATAAAAGAAAGAGGATTCAAACTTATTATAACAGTTGATTGCGGAATAAATGCTGCAAGTGAAATCAGACTTGCAAAGGAATTGGGAATGGATGTAATAGTTACTGACCATCATACTCCAAAGAATAACTTAAAGGATGCATTTGCAATCATTAACCCAAAAGAAAAAGACGAAAAATACCCTTTCAAGGAGTTGGCAGGCGTTGGCGTTGCCTTCAAACTCCTCGAAGCACTCTTGGTTAAAATTAAGAGGGAAAGAGAAGAACTATTAAAAGACCTTGACCTCGTTGCACTTGGTACAATAGCAGATATTGTTCCTTTAACTAAAGAAAACAGAATACTTGCAAAGAGGGGAATTGAAACGCTGAACAGAACTGATAAAACAGGGCTTTTAGCACTTATTCAGAAGTCAGGATTAAAAAAGGAAAACATCGGTACTTACGAAATAGGCTTTGTCTTGGGACCACGATTGAATGCAAGTGGAAGGCTTGACACTGCTGTTAAATCAGTTGAACTTTTACTTACAGAAGATAGAGAGCGTGCTTGGGAATATGCCACTTTTCTTGATGAAACAAATAAGATGAGACAGGAACTTCACAAAAAAGTGATGAAGGAGAGTATTGAGATTATCAAAAGGGAAAGGTATGATAAAGGAATTAATGGTATCGTGCTCGCAAAGAAAGACTGGCATGAGGGGGTAGTTGGAATTGCTGCCTCGAAGATAGCAGA
>SOKM01000198.1 GCA_004375785.1 Candidatus Cloacimonadota bacterium
TATTATATATTAAAAAAGATGGATACAGAAGTATAGTGATACAAAAATTTTAGGAGGGTGAAATATGATGACAAAAAAGATAAAATTTTTTAGTTTACTTCTCGTGTCTCTAATGATAACGCTATCGAATTGCAAGAAACCTGGGAATCCAGTTCTTGACTACCTTGAAAATGCTGAATTACAGTATGAAGGAGAGACTCAAGAAAAAAATATAGTTGCAGCACTGAAGGACATTTTGAGTTTACCCGAACTAATATTAAGAGCCAAAAAATACAAGGATTATACAGGTAAGGAGCATCAATGGGATTTGCACACGCTGATTGAGAGACATTTTGTTCCTGACAGAAAGGACAAATCTTTGGGTGATAACTTCTATCATGATGTCAAATCAGAGGAGGTACAGAAGAAGATAAGACAGATTTTGGAGGAAATTAGCGCAGCGTTTAATACCGTTCCAAAGGAACTATCTTCTCCGCTTTCTTCAGTAGTTTCTCTGCCTCTTCGTTTCTCCCTCTTTTCCTCAGTTCTTTCGCAAAAGAGAAGATTTCTGTTTCGTAGCTGAATAATACTTCCAATCGTTTATCATCCGACCAGTCATCATACATTTTCTTGAATGGTTCACCACGGAATAACTTAAAAGCCTGAAGATATTCCCTCTTTGCAAATCCCCATTCCCCGGTTCGCAGAAGTGCTTTCCCCTGCACAAGATGCTCCATATACTCTCCGTAATCGGTGGTAAAGAAACAGTCAAAAAAGAGTCTGTCCTTCTTTACATAAAGAAAATGTGAAGGAAGTTTGAGTTCCTTTCTTATTCTGACCAAAAGATGGGCAAGGTTCCTTGGAGGGTTCTTAGTATGCGGCCAGAAGTTTTTGTATATTTTATCGAGAGGTACATATTTTTCTCTCTGAGATGCAAGGTAGGTGAGGAATGAAGTATCCTTTGGTCCAAGTTTTACAGGAAGGTATTTTTGATTCTTGTGAACAATGAGGTTTCCCATGAATTTGATTGTATAGACAGGTATGTCAGTTCTGAAAACAGGAAGGTTTAGTATCGCCCTGGAAAGCCCTGTATCCTTTCCTTTTTCAAGCATTGCGAGTAGGTGTTCAGGAAAGAACACAATTGTTCTGTGAAAGAGACCCAATAGACCATTGTTTCGGGCGCATCTCAGTGCTTTCTTATATCTCCCATTCTGAAGATGTGAAAGAAGAAGAAACAGGGGGAATTCTTGTAGCTGTTCATTAATCAATATTTTTTTCCTTAAGAGGATATTTCTTGTCAGGATTTCATATTCCATTTTATATTTTCTGAAGAGAGGCAGGTATTTATGGAGGGTAATTTTTGCATCTTTACTCTTACCCAGAGCAGCCTGAGTCACAGCAATACCTAAAGACGCCCCATGGAGAAAGTTTCGGAGTTGTCCACGCTCGGATTTTTCAAGTGCGTTATTATAAAAGAAAGAAGTTTTTAAAATATCACCCTTTCCAAAAGCACAATTAGCTTTGATTAATAAAGATAAAGAAAGGTTTCCTTCCATCTCCCTTTCAGCATCCTGAAGGCATCTTTTACTCTCTCTATATCTGCCAGCGATTGCATGGGTAAGGGCAAGTTCACATAAAAGAAATCTGCGGTTAATCTCATCAGTTTCCAACCGCAGTGCCTTCTGGTAATAGAAGGTGGCTTTTTTATAATCAGTAATCGAAGTTAGAAGACTTCCTGTAGAATTAAAGAAAAGAGAGTATGGTAAGAAACGGAGCAATTTTACACACTTTCTAACAGACTCCTTTGCTCTTTTTCCATTAAGGTAATAGGCGTAAATCTTTCCTTCATGCGATGATAGGAGGTATTGAAGAGAAGGGTCGTGCGTAGCCTTAGCTCGTTCCTTAAGAAGAGTAATAAGTTTAAGTTCCTTTGCGGGAGCCACAATCCAGCATAGTGCAAGGATTTCCCTGAGACCTGCGAATATAGATGAATATAAGAGACCCTTCTTTTCCAGTGCCTTTCGGATCTTCTTTGTCTTCCCGTAATAATCTGGAAAAGGGATTTTGCCAAAAAAGAAATAGAGACGGTCAAGTTGTCTTCTCGGAGTAAGAAGTTCTTCTGGAATCTCTTTCAAAATAGAGTCTTTGGGAAAAGAGGGAAGGGTGTTGACAATCCCTGATGCCTCTACAACTCTTCCATCTTTGAGCAGTTTCTTGAGCCTCTGTAAGGAATCTTTTATCTCAGGTGTTAGCGGACCAAAGGGTGCATATGGGTTTTCTTTCGACCTTCCAGTCAATGCATACCTTTTCCAGATACCCCAGATACCTTTGAGAGACATTCTGATTTTATCCTTCTCAAGGAGCTTTTGAGTTTTTTTCAAGGTGAGGGCTGGATTTCCTTCCTTGAGCATCATCACTTTTTCTTCAACTTCTTTTGGGGGTCTGTTCCAGGGTCTCCTGTAAGGTTTCTTTCTCTCAAGATTCTCTCTACCACCCTCCTTATACCACCTTACCCATCTTCCGAGTGTTATCCGAGAAACACATAGTTTCTCGGATATCCTTCTCAGGGATTCTCCGCTCTTTATATATGTTTCAACTGTCTTAATTCTTACTTCTGGTTGTGTATTCATATCTGGTTATAATGTTGAGGAAAAATATAAACTAAAAAACAACACTTGTCAAGTAAAAAATCTCTTTTTTTTAAATCCTTGTAGAAAGGGGTTAAAAGCTATAAAAAAAAGTGGAAAAACCCTAAAATTAAACACAATTTTTATTATAATGTTACAATAATAAGACAAGGAGGTAAAATGAGAATTAGTAAAATTTTTCTATTAATGTTACCCGTCTTTTTTTATGGTACGCTTTCTGCTCAACTTCAAGAGAATGCTTACTGTCCTATGTTTCACAACGATCAATTTCATACAGGACGGAGTCCCTGTGTTGGCCCTGAGGTTCCTGAGGTAAAATGGAGCAGGAGTCTGGGGTCAAGTTTCGAAATGTCGTCACCTATTATAGGTGATGATGCTACCATATATATTGGAGTCCGCAGCGGGGTTCTCTATGCTATCACTCCCGATAATACAGTTAAATGGATATATAATACGGGAGACAGGATAATGGCAGCGGCTGCAATAGCGATGGATTCCACCATATATGTTGGTTCCTGTGACAACAGTCTTCATGCTGTGAATTATTATGGTTCAGGGAAGTGGATATGTGCAACAGGAAGCTGGCTTCAATCTTCGGCTGCTATTGATGAGGATGGAGTTATACATATAGGTGGTTACGATACAGATCTCTATGCTATTGAGGATTCTGTGACATATGGAAAGAAGAAGTGGAACTATAATACAGGAGGTAATATATTTTCTGATCCTGCGGTAGGTATTGATGGAACACAATACAACGCTTCTTGTGATGACAAGCTTTATGCTATAGATAAGGATGGTAATTTTAAGTGGAGTTACCAGGCGGCAGGTAACTTTTACTATTCCTCACCAGCGATTGGTTCTGACGGGACTATTTATATAGGTAATGATGATAACAAACTTCATGCAGTTAATCCTGACGGTAGTTTAAAGTGGACATTCAGTATAATGGGAGACATATGTGGATGCCCTGCTATTGCGGAGGATGGGACAATATACATTGGTTCACGGGACGACAGTTTGTATGCTATTGAGGATTGTGGGGTATACGGAAGACGCAAGTGGGCATTTAGGACTGGTTCTGATATAAGGTACGCTTCTCCAATAATAGATGCCAATGGTGTTATCTATGTGGGTAATGAGGGTGGCAAGTTATATGCGATAGAGGATTCAGTGACGTATGGGAAAGAGAAATGGAATATTCTCCTTGATGGGGGAATTTGGTCTGCTCCGGCTATTGGTCCTGATACAGTAATATATATTCTTACAACTTCTGGAACCTTTTATGCCATAGGTGAAGAGGAAATAGGAGTAGAACATTCATCTCCAAAGGATTATACAAGAAAAGGATTTCTTAAGATTTCTCCAAACCCCTTTACCACTTCCACCGCCATTTCCTTTACCCGCATAGGGCAAAGTGCAGAGGGCAGAGAGCTGAAAATCTTTGATGTGGGCGGGAGATTAGTTAAGAATTTGTCATTGGGCACTGGGCACTTGGCACTCGGCACTGAAGTCATCTGGGATGGAAAGGACGACTATGGGAAAATATTGCCATCAGGTATCTACTACTGTAAATTGTCTCAAGGAACTTTCACACAGACAAAAAAGATACTATTTGTTAGGTAAGAAAAAACAGAAATGATGTAAGACGAAAAATTTAAAGAGGAGAATTATGGTGAAAAAAACATTTTTGGTTTTACTGTTTTTATTCTTTGTGATTCATAATGTAAATGCTGTTCAGATAGTTGATAGTATCAAGGTATATAATATAAATGTGAGCGGTGTATTACCTGGTGATACTGATAAAGAGATTCTCCGTATAAATGTTTTTATCTCAGGAGGCGGTAGCAACTTAACCTTTGAGAGTATGACTGTTACAAGCAACAACTCAGATGATAATGATGTTTCTGGGGTATCTGTCTATTATACGGGTTCGGATTCAAGCTTTAACACATCCAATCAATTTGGAAGCACAGGGACATTCTCCGCTGGAAGTGTAACTTTTACAGGTTCTCAAAGCCTTGCTAAAGATACCTGTAACTATTTTTTTGTTGCATATGATATTTCTGCAGCAGCAGTTCTGGGTGATACCTGTGATGCGAAGATACTGACTAATGACATAACCATCGATGGTTCTACCTATCCTGCTTTAGATAAAGACCCTTCGGGAAGTCGCAAGATTGTCAATTTCATTGGGCATTACTGTCCTATGTTTCAAAATGACCCTTTACGTACGGGTCGGAGTCCTTGTGTCGGCCCTGAGGTTCCTGCGGTAAAGTGGAGCAGGAATTTAGGTTCGTTTTCTAATTTTAATCAATCTTCGCCGATTATTGGTGATGATTATACGATATACATAGGTGATTACAGTGGGAAACTGTATGCAGTACGACCGGACAACACCATAAAGTGGACATATACGACGACGCCGGGACAACAGATAGTGGCAGCGGCTGCTATATCAGCAGATTCCACTATCTATGTAGGCTCCTATGATTATAAACTTCATGCTGTGAATTACGATGGTTCAGGGAAGTGGACATATGCAACAGGACTCTGGATTATATCTTCGCCTGCTATTGATGCTGATGGAATTATCCACATTGGTAGTTACGATACAGATCTCTATGCTATTGAGGATTTTGTTGATTCAGCCGTAGTCAAGTGGAATTATAATACAGCACAAAATGTATTTTCTGATCCTGCGGTATGGACTGATGGAACGCACTACAACGGTTCTTGTGATGATGATCTTTATGCGATAGACAAAGATGGCAATTTGAAGTGGAAATATCAGGAAGCTACAGGTAATTATTACTATTCATCTCCTGCTATAGGAACTGACGGTACGATATACATCGGTAATGATGACGGATATCTTCATGCAGTTAATCCTGATGGCAGTCAGAAGTGGAAATACGATACAGGGTCATACATACGTGGGGGTCCTGCGATTGCTGAGGATGGAACGATATACATTGGTTCCAATGGTATATTGTA
>SOKM01000104.1 GCA_004375785.1 Candidatus Cloacimonadota bacterium
GGTTTTGAATTTGTGAATGCAATAACAGGAGGTGCAATTCCCTCAAAATATATTCCTGCAGTAGAAAAAGGATTGAACGAAGCAAAGAAAACGGGTATTCTTTCTGCTAATCTTGTAATAGATTTCAAGGCAACACTTTATGATGGAACTTTTCATAATGTTGATTCTTCAGATATTGCCTTTAAGATTGCAGCCTCTATGGCTTTCAAAAAAGGGATGGAAGGTGCGAAACCAATCCTTCTCGAGCCAATAATGGATGTAGAGGTTATTGTCCCGGAAGATATGATGGGCGATGTAATAGGAGACCTTAATTCAAGAAGGGGGAAAATCCAGGGGATGGATTCTTCTGGTAGACTTCAAAAGATAAAGGCTTGTGTTCCGCAGGCAGAAATGTATAAATATTCCACACAATTAAGGTCTATTACGCAGGGAAGGGGCAGTTTCTCCCAGACCTTCTCTAATTACGAAGTGGTCCCGAAGGAGATATCAGAGAAAATAAGAAAAGAACAAAAAGAGACTGGGGAAGATTAACCTCCAAGTGCTTTCAATCTTTTCCGGGCTTTTGCTCTGTATGATTTTGCCCCCGAATGACCGGGTTTATATTTAAGAACAGTATTAAATTTTGCTATTGCTGATTTATATTTCCCTTGAGAAAAAAGAGATAATCCCTGTTTATAAATACTTTCTACATTAACAGTTGGTTTTGGTTTGGTGTCAGGTTTGGGTTTTGGCTTGGGTTTAGGTTTGGGTTTAGGTTTTACTGCTAATGCTCTATTTATAGCATTTAATCTCTGCTTAGCAACTTTGTGATTTGGTTCATAGCTTAAAATAGTTTCATAGATGTTGGCTGCTGCTCTTTTTTTTCCTTCTGCGTCCATTACAAGAGCCTCTTTATAGAGGGAATCTACTAAGAGAGAAATTTTCTCGTCAACCTTTGCAAAATACTCCTTGACCATATTGTTATTAGGAGCCAAACTGTATGCAGTTACCAGTTCGCTCTTTGCTTTTATGAGGTCACCTTCATTATAGGCAGAAACACCTGCCATAAGATGCTCCTGTGCCTTTTTTTCTTGAGGAGTTAGTTTCGTCCCCTTTTTTACAATGAAATCGTGTTCATAATTTTTTTTCACCGTAAGGTCAAGTTCCTCTTTCTGTATAATGTATCCCTTTTTTTCTACTTTGATTGTATACTTCCCGGGTGTTATATCGAAAGAGTATTTACCTTTTGGTACCTTTATCGAAATTGTTTCATTCTCGCCTGCGATGGTGATTTTTGTATTTGCAACAGGATTTCCGGTCTCAATGTTAAAAACCCACCCACTGATAAGAACGCCTTTTTGTGATTTTTTTACAGCACTTTTCTTTCCGCACCCATAAAATAATAAAAGAATGAACGGAAGCACTAAAAAATATCTCTTCATAATATCACCTCCTATTAAAAATTGCATCATTATCAATATATATTGAATTTTACATTTTGTCAACAGTTTTTTGAAATTTCTAATAAATTAGAAATTTTGATTACACAGATTTACAACGATTACTCAGATTATAGAATCAATTTTAGTAGTTGTAGAGATTTACCAAAAGTACTTAATCTGTGTAATCATGTCATCTTTTTTCTCCCCATACAATAAAATACGGGCATAAAGTATGACCTTTTTTCCTCCTTTAAGAATTTCTTTTCCATTCTTTTTATCCCTTTAAGCTTTGGGTCCATTTCAGGCTTTGCAAGTTTTTTAACGAAATTCCACTCTTTATCAAAATTCATTTTTACAAGTTCTATCCCGAAAGGAATTGAGGAAAGTCCCCATTGGACATTCACAAGGGATGACTTACTGAAAAAGTATTCCAATTTTCTACCAACAAATGGGTCTGCTCCCTCTTCCAGCAACCTATTTATAATAAATGAAGAACAATCAAGGGTAGCTGGAAAATCGATCCTTCCGCCATAATCGGGTTCTGCTATGGAAACAACCCAACCTGTAGGTATGAGTACTTTTTTCATTTCTCTAATTGCGGATAAGGGGTCTTTTATCCAGAGAAGAAAAAACTGAAAAAGAACAGAACCGAATGTTTCTGGCTTAAACGGGAGATAATAGGCATCGCCGCAGACGAGAAGAAGTTTGTTTTGTCTCCTCTTTGCATTAAGGAGTGTTTTTAAGTCACTGTCCAGTCCAATTACCAATCCATCGATTTTTTTGGATAACTCTTCCGTAATAAGAGCGATGGAACAACCTATTTCAAGCACCCTTCCTTGTATACCAATGGAGGTCGTCCTGTATAAAAACCTCCTTGTGTTTTTAAGCCACTCAAACTGTCGTCTATACTGGAATTCCCATAAGAGCCCACACTCTTTTTGATTTATAGGCATTATAACACATTCTTTTCCTCTTCCTCTCCTTTCAGCATCTTTATTTCTGCAACGAGTTCTTTAATTTTATCTCTTAATTTTTCCTTTTCTCCAGTTTTCTTCTTTGTTACCATTCTATAAAGTATCCCGAGAATAATGATGAGAAGAAGGATATCAAGTATTATTTTATCCCACGGATCCATGAGGAAGGGAAAAGTGAAAAAACCGAGATGTTGAACAAGGGATGTTAGGACAAGAAGACACATTACAACGATCCATAATAGCATACCTACCTCCTTTTAAAGTTTCTAAAAAGATTCGTATTTCTTTATAAAATTGAGCACATCATCAGGATTTTTTTGTTCCAGTAGTTGTATTCTGAATTCTCTATTGTGCAAAAGTCTTGCGAGACGTGCCAGTATTCTGATATACAGAACCTTGTCCTCTTCGCGTGATAGAACAAGAAAAACAATATAAACGGGTTTTTTATCAATGGCATCAAAATCTATTCCATCCTTTGATAGACCAAGAACTATATAAAAATCTTTGATTGCATTGAGTCTCGCATGCGGGATTGCAATCCCGTTACCTATACCTGTACTCTCAAGAAATTCTCTCTTCATAATTGCATTAAATATATCTTTTTTTGTCTTTCCATCAATCTCCTCCTCCTGAAGATAAGAGATTAGTTTCATTATTGTTTCTTCCTTGGATCCTTTCTCAAGTTGCATAAATATACTTTTCCTGTTGAGAAGTTCGTAGACCCTTTTGGTCTTACTAATCCTTTGAGCCATCTTCTCACCTCATGTTTAATTTTTTTTTCAATCACTGTTTCTCAAACACTTTGGTTTTTGGTTGACAATTCATTTTTCCCGTGTTATTGAACTTTTATGATACCATTAAAGGACAATAATCCGACAAGGACATTCCCTTTTATTACTATTGCTTTTATCAGTCTCAATATTGTTTTTTTTCTCTTTGAACTTGGGCAGGGTGAAAATATCGAAACCTTTGTCAGAAGTTTTGGGTGTACACCTTATGAAATTACAACAGGGACAGATAAGGAACCATTCATCTTTTTCCCTGTTCGGCTTACTATTTTCACCTCTATGTTTCTTCACGGTGGCTGGATGCATCTTATTGGTAATATGCTTTATCTCTGGATATTCGGAAACAATATAGAAGACAGATTGGGTCATCTGAGGTTTATCTTTTTTTATCTCCTTGCTGGTATTATTGCTACCTTTGCTCAGATAATAATCAGCCCATTCTCTACGATTCCACAGATAGGGGCATCGGGCGCAGTATCCGGTATTCTTGGAGCATACATTCTTCTTTTTCCAAGAGCAAAGGTTTTGACCCTTATCCCTCTGTTTTATTTTATCCGTATAATCAGCCTCCCTGCTTTTGTTGTTCTCGGTTTCTGGATTGTGCTCCAGATAATAAATGGTTTTACTTCTCTCTCTCTTTCTGCCCAGGGAGGTATTGCTTTCTTTGCTCATATCGGTGGTTTTTTAGCGGGGCTTCTTTTTGTTAAACCTTTCCTTATTGGAAGACGAAAATTGTAGGAGCAACCTTCTGGTTGCGTATTGTCGCAGGTAAAACCAGCTCCTACGTCTACTCTTCAATAAGAGTGAACATATCATCAATGTTTTTTGATTTTTCAAGTATTTCTATCGCTTTTGCAACCTGTCTGTCATCCATAATAACGGATTCGTAGCTGCTTTTTATCCCCCATAGTTTCATAGATATGTTTCTTTTTAATCCTATCTTCAAGTCATCTATGGATTTCTCAAAATCCTCATCAGTAAATTCAATATTCTTATTTTTTATATAATCCTTAAAACTGCTGAGCATTTTCTCCTCTACACTAAAACCCTTCTTGATTTTATGTTCGGCTGTATAGTCGACAGTAAAACTAAAAAAAAGTGCTTTCTGGTATATTTTTGTTTCGAATTCTGTCATTTTGGGGAGTTCGAGAACTATATCAGGGGTAACGGCTCCACCTCCATATACCTTTCTTTTTAATCTTAATGTATAGTATGTCGTAGTATCTTCCTTTATCTCACCATTTTTCTTCTCTTTTTTCTTATCTTCAATCTTCTCTTTTATCTCATCTATCTCTCTTTTATCTAATGCCTTTATTTCCTCTTTCTCTATTACCCAATCTGTGGATTTACTTTGCTCTTTCTTTTTTATTTCTATATCTATAGATCTACCCGATGGTGAATAATAGAGTGCTGTTGTAATTTTTAGTGCAGTTTCGTGGTCGATAGGTATTACCTGTTGAACAGAACCTTTCCCAAAGGTTTTTGTCCCGAGAATAAGTCCTCTATCCCAGTCTTGAATAGCAATGCTGACAATCTCTGAAGCGCTTGCACTTCCGCCGTTAACGAGAATCACAAGAGGGAAATCTCCATATTTGGGATGTCTCTTAGCATAGTAATCCCTTGAAGTTCCTATTTTTCTCCCTTTTGTTGAAAGGATTATCTTTCCCTTATCAATAAAGTTATCTGAAATATCTATTGCTGCTTTAAGTAAACCTCCGGAATTGTTTCTTAAATCTACGATAAATTTATTAGCACCTTCGTTAAGGAGTGAATCAATTGCATTAGCAAATTCACCAGGGCTTACTTCTGAAAAAGAAGAGAGTCTGATATATCCAATTCCATCGCTGACCATCCCTGAATAAGGAACCGCTTTTACCTTGATTATATCCCTTGTTATTGTAAAGTGGGTGACATCCTTTACCTCTTCTCTTTTTATACCAATTGTTACTTCAGTTCCAGGTTTGCCTCTCAGTTTTTTAACAGCCTGCTGTAATGTGATACCTTTAGTAGAAACCTTTTCTATTTCGACTATTTTATCACCCGCAAGAAGGCCTGCGTTGTAAGCGGGTGTTCCCTCAAGGGGTGTAATTATTGTAAGAATATCGTCTCTTATTCCAATCTGAATTCCCAATCCTCCAAAACTTCCTTTTGTTCCAACAATGAGTTCGTTAAACTCATCGCGGTCAAGATAGATAGTATGTGGGTCAAGGGAACGTAGCATACCGCGAATAGCATAATCTAAAAGTTCTTCTACTTCCACCTTTCTAAAATAATCGTTCTCGACTGTTTTGATGATTTTCATGAAAACCCTGATCTTGAATGTAATACCTTCCATAGTTTTTGATTGAGCACCAAGGTATGTTCCAATAATTCCACCGAATAAAAGGCTGAGAACGATTACTGTTATGACTATTCCCAAAAATTGATT
>SOKM01000124.1 GCA_004375785.1 Candidatus Cloacimonadota bacterium
TGAACATTGACAAGGGTGCTTCTATTCAAGACAGTGAACATTGACAAGGGTGCTTCTATTCAAGGACAATGAACGACGAAACGAAGTAAGGAGAACATTTACAAAGAAGTTTTAAGAAGGGAATAATATGTTCGATGTAAGAAAATATTATGAAAATGAAAATGAGAAAGTAAGGGATAGTTATGAGAAAACCCTCTCGGCTATAAAAGAGATATGTGATGAAACAAAGGGCTACAGAAAAGCGGGTGAGAAAAAAGAATATTTTCGTTTCTTTAACACTGTTGGGAAATTCATCCTGAAAATGGCTGATTATGAAAAAAAACTGAGGGATGATTATTTTTCAACAAAGACATTTGAGGAATTATTAAAAGAGAACAACGAATTCTATGAAGAAATACTTCCCGAAAATTATAAAAAGAAAAGTTATGCAAATCCGAGCAACTGCGTAGATATTTTTGGAGATAAGTTTGGACAACTTCTTTCTTATTTTTACTGTCAGTATAGACATTATATAACCCATGCTTTCTATCACAAAATCTTTAGGATGGATGAATACAACAGGTTATTTATAGATGTATTCAATTATGTGAAAAATAAAGGAATTGAGTACAAGACCCTAAAGGAATTGATTACCAGACCCCAGAGAAAGGATAAAACGGAAGATATTATCCATCAGTTGAAGGAACAGTTTGATAGAAACTTTAAATACAATATCGATATTGTTGAAAACAGAGATTTAAGCGACTTAAGGTATCTATTCGGGTATAGAAATCTTATTACGAAAAATGAAATTAAAACAGCCAGATTCCTTCTGGATTACTCTGAAGATAAAATTAAGAAATTATCACAACAGGTTGCAAAGGCTTATATTGATGGTTTTGAAAGAAGCAATAAAGATATATCAGGAAAATCGACTGTTATGCTCACTTATTATGCAGGACAGGAAAGGCTCATCAGGCAATTGATAAAAGATTTGAAAAAAAATAATTTAGAAGCATTAATCAGTAATGTATCTTCAACCAATTTAAACAAGCAATATGGTTACGACCACAGGTTTGATACTGCCCTCTTTCTGGATGAAGAATATACAGATTTATTTAAAAAGAATTTTGAGGAAGCGGGGAAAAAGTGCAAAGAAATTTTATCTGTTTTTTCCGGGATAATCCCCTTCAGCACATTTGGGGAACCTCCTTTTAATCCTGAGAATAAAAAGGAATGCATAAGATTTACAGAAGAGCAACAGAAACTATTTAGAATACATCAGAACAACCTTGTGAAAATCAGGGAGAAATATTTACCTATGAAAGAAATTAGTTTCTCTGCTATTTCCTTTCCCTCACCTGAGGTTGGTAAAAATTTTGGGCAGGTATTCGAGGATATATTGGAAATCAATATGCTCGACACAGAGCAATATGAAGGTATTCAACAAAAAATTATTGATGTTCTTGATAAAGCAGATTATGTTTATGTGAAAGGAAAAGGAAAGAGCAAGACTGATATAAAAGTAAAAATGCAGGGACTCAAGAATCCAGATAATGAGACGAATTTCCTGAACTGTGGTGCTGATATTAATATACCTCTCGGAGAAGTGTATACTTCACCACAATTAAAAGCAACCAATGGAATATTACATATTGAGGAAGCATATCTTGGGGGATTAAAATATATTGACCTGGAACTTACTTTCAAAGATGGATATATCGTTGATTATGATTGTAATAATTTTGCTCAAGAAGAAGACAATAAAAAATATATTGAGGAAAACCTGCTTTTTCCACATAAAACACTTCCACTTGGAGAATTTGCAATCGGGACGAATACCCTGGCGTATGTCATTGCGAAAAAACATAATATTATGAATATTCTCCCTGTTTTGATTATGGAGAAGATGGGGCCACATTTTGCAATCGGTGACACCTGTTTTGCATTAAGTGAAGATAAACCCGTTTTTAACAGATTGGACAATAAAGAGGTTACGGCAAGGGAGAATGAGAAAACCGCTTTAAGAAAAACAAAGCCGGGTAAGGCTTATACTTATCGGCATCAGGATATTACAATCCCTTACGAATCAATTAACTTTATCACTGTGGTTGCAAAAAATGGTGAAAGGATAGATATTATTAAAGATGGTAGATTTGTTTTAGCAGGAACGGAAGAATTAAATAAGCCTTTTGAAAAAAGAGCACAAGAACACAGGAGCACAAGTTGCAAAGTAAAGTCTCGAGGTGGTAACTTTAGAAGTCGCTGAAAATTTTTAATTTAAAAGGAGGAACAATGAGAAGAATATCTTTAATTTGTTTAGTCTTCTTCGTCTTTTCAATATCTCTAATTGCCGGGGAATTTAGTTGGACGGTAACATTTTCTCCAGATGAACTTTCTTTTACTTCTATTAATGATTATGATATGATTCAATTAAAAGGATGCAATCAAACAGGGGAAATTGGTGCCCCCTCTCTTCCCGTAAAATACCTCTCCTTTGTTCTTCCGGCAAGTGCCGAAGTGGAGAATGTGCAGATTAAATCTTCAACAACTGTCCATATTCCCGGTACCTACAATATTCTTCCGAGCCAGAGACCCATCCCTTTATCTGCTAATAGAAGTGTTCAATTCATCCCGCCACTGAAAGAGGTATATGACTCTTATGAACCATATCCAGCGAAGCTTGTCGAGTACATAAAAACTGGCAGCCTTTGTGGTTATAGAATTGCTGTTATTAGAGTTTATCCCGTCCAGTATATACCGAAAGAAAAGAGATTGAACCTTTATACAAATATTACCTTCAAAATAACATACAAAGAGGGATTACATACTAAGAAGGTTATAACAGGAGGACAGAAAGTCATCTTTTCACAGGAAGTTATGGGAATAGTTGAAAACCGAGATTATGTCGAAATCTGGGGACCTGCAGTGAGAGATATGGTTGGGAAACCCAGCCCTTTCCAGAGAAGTGTTTCTCCAGTATATTACATTATAACTGACCCATCATTTGTGTCTTCGTTTGAACCACTCAGGGATTGGAAAACAAAGAAAGGAGTCCCAGCAGAGATTGTGACAACAAACTGGCTCTACGCCAATTATTCTGGAGTTGATAATCCTGATAAGATTAGGAACTTTATAAAGGAAAAGGCAGATTCCGGTGCAATATGGTTTCTCCTTGGTGGACAGTGTGATTATGAACACGGTGAAGAATTTGTTCCGAGAAGAGATGCCTGGTTCTGTGTAATAGGTGCTGGAATGTACCCCGATGAAGATACTATCCCCTGTGACCTTTACTATGCTGACCTTGACGGTACCTGGGATGGAAACGGAAATGGGACATACGGTGAATTTGGTGATGGTGTTGATATGTATGCAGATGTTTATGTGGGAAGGGCTCCAGTAAAAACTGTTGCTCAGGCGAACGATTTTGTCAACAAGGTGCTTACTTATGAAAAAACACCGCCTGCCGGATATGCAAAAAAGATTATGCTGCCCGCAGTCCAGTTATTCTGGTGGCTTACTCACGGTTTTGACTGGTACGGAAGCACGGTAAATAATGCAATAGCAGATATACTTCCTGCAGACTGGCTCAAAGCAAAACTTTACGATGATAATATCCTCCCCGGATGGGGGCTACATCAGGCAACTATAGATTCTATGAACAGTGGTTTTGGTTTCTGTCATCACGCCAATCATGGTAACGAGGATGGACACTATTATCTCTTTGGAAATGTTGTTTACGATTATAACGATGCCGATGCTTCGACCAATGGTGATAGGTATACAATAATTAATGCAATTAGTTGTTTCACGGGTGGAGTTGACCAGAATACTGGAGGAGGGAATGGTAATGATTGTGTTGGAGAACATTATGTAATGCGCACAGGTAACTGCTGTGTTGCAAGTATAATGAATTCAAGATATGGTCTTGGTGCATATGAAATGATGGGTCCGAGTGAATTGCTCGACACAACATTCTATCATGAAATCTTCAAGCAGGACAAGTATCATCTTGGTGAAGCGCATGCTGCATCAAAGGATGCCTGGGTATCTGTGGCAATTAGTGATACAGGATTCAGATACTGTGTCTATGAACTTAACCTCTTTGGTGACCCTGAAATGCCCATATGGAGAGATGAACCAAAAACACTTATTGTCTCACACCCTTCCATAATTGGTAATGTAGGTGGTGGTCCTGATACCTTTTTAGTAGATGTATCATCTACAATGGACGCACCTGTCGTGGGTGCGATTGTGACGACGATGGAGGATTCCACTGTTTATGAGATAGATACAACAAATTCATCTGGTATAGCAACGGTCATTATAGACCCTGTGAATGAAGGGACTGCAAGCATTACTGTAACAGCATATGACCAGAGTTATAAACCTTACGAAGGAACCGGTCAAATCTCGCCACCAGGAGTGACTGAAGAGCCATCCCGTGACAAGCCTTTGCACTTCTCTATGAATGTGAATTCGCCAGCAGGAAAACTTTCAAGAATCACTTATACTATTCCAAGGACAACAGAGGTTTCTCTTGTGATATACGATGCAGCAGGGAGAGAGGTTAAAGGTTTATTGAATAAAATGAGCAGTCCGGGAAGATACAGCATAGTTTGGGACAGAAGCGATAAGTATGGAAAGAGAAGAAAGAGCGGTATATACTTCATCTCTATGAAAACAGCCCATTTCCACACCACAAAGAAGATAGTGATGATTCAGTAACACACCCCTTAGTCCCCTCTTGATAGAGGGGATTTATATTGACTTCAGAATTAAATCTTTATCCAGCAATTTGATTTCATTCTTATCTTCTATAAACCTTTCCACATCCTTTCTCACTTTCGCAAAGTCAATTGCTGATAATTTTACTCGCAAGAAATTATTAAAGTTATCCTTGTTCACATTTACCTTTGCGTGTTCAGTCTGTTTAATAGCATTATTGAGAAGTTTAAAGTTGGGAAGCGTCTTTTTCCCAAGATACCACAGAAGGTCGTAAAAGTCTCTTCCTTTCGTATATTTTCTATAAAAACAGGCATGAAGTTTGGTGGCATAAAGAGAGGGAATATCCAGATGCGTCACTGTAAAAACGAAATCCTTGTTCACTAATGAGATTTCTGTATTCCAGCCCTTCGGAGGGTTAGAATCCACTTCAAGCCGGATGAAGAGCTTTTCACTTTTTAAATTAGATAATCCCAGTGCAAACAAGATATGCTTAAATTTAATCATTGCGGATTGGACAGTTTTCTCCTTTCTCTTTTTAACATCTATGGAAAATCCGTTTTTCTTTAACTCATAAATAACTTTATCTACGAGACCAGTAAACTTATACCCTTTCTTATTTATAAGTGAAAAGTCAAGGTCCTCCGAGAACCTTCTTGAATTATAGAGTACCCTTAGAGCCGTCCCGCCACAGAAAGCAAGATTTTTGAAATATCCAGAATCATATAGTATCTTTAACAGGAGTAATTGCAAAAACTCCCTTGTCTTGTGAATTTTTGCCTCGCGAGTGGGAATTTCTAATAGGATATTTTTAATTAAATCTATCATAGTATTATCCTTCTTTCTTCATAAAACTCAACAAATTATCTACTTTATCGAGAACCATCTTATTGCTATATCTTTTTGCAAAATAGATCAGTTTACTCTTTTTTAATCTTTCAAGGTTTTGAAAACGATACGAGAGCACGAAGATATCTTTTCCTTTATTCTTGAAGTCCTGTAGATTGAGATAAATAAAATCGAGCACAGCCTTCTCAGGTTCTGCAATAAATACAGGAAATCCATTTTCATCTTCAGCCTTTGTAAAACCAAAGAATAACCCCTGTTTCAGGTGTTGATAACGGAATGTTCCTAATGGGTTTTTAAATGTAATTGTCTTTTTTGTAGTAACAGATGTAAGATCTGCCACCATTTCTGGAATTAGTCCATAGTATCCAAGTGCGTATTCATTGCTGACATACGAAGGCGAATAGAGTGAGTTTGCAATAAAAATTCTTGATGGGTGGATTTTTCTATCCTTTTCATTAAGGATATACATTCCCCTTTTTAGCTTAATAACCAGTCCTTTCTTTTGCCATTGCACCAAATTCCATCTCAGAGCAGCTGGTTTTTGGGTAACATTGACGAGATGACTCGATGAGATAAAAGGGAAATCTCTAAACCTATTTTTAAACTCTAAATATTTCATTTCCAAAGATTGTGAAAAATCACAATTTACGGAAATGACTATACATTATAAAATCCAGTTTGTCAAGTGTTTTTTCTTGACGCTTTTATATTAGATTAGTAAAACAGATAAACATTTAAAATAAATCTTTGTGTCTTTGTGTCTTCGTGGCGAAATTTTCTTGACATTTTTATTTTTTTCTATATGATTATATCAAATTATGTAAAAAGGACACAAAAAACATAAGGAGGAAAGATGGTTTTCTTACTTATTTTATTGCTGACGGCAAATCCAAATTTGGGAAATGATTTCCTGCCCCAGGAGATGACTGCCGAGGAGAGTTTAAGGGTAGATGAGATTGGAAAAGGACATATTGTTACTTCACCACCTTCAGGCTGGGTTGAGACCCCGGGAGAGCTTGAACCCTTATACGGTGTTTTTGTAACCTGGCGATACGGATGGTATGACTATATTTTTTATGAAATTGTTCGTGAGGTGGTTGAAGTCTCCAGGGCATACATAATTGTCAGGAGTGGTTCAGAGCAGACCAATGTAACCAATTATTTAAACAGTCACGGTGTTCCACTTGACAGTGTTTATTTTATGACGTTTTCCAATAATTCAATCTGGATACGGGACTACGGTCCCTGGTTTATGCGTCAAGAGGATAATACGGAGGGAATAGTTGACTTTATCTATAATCGGCCAAGACCATTAGATGATACAATACCCTGGCGAATTGGCAATGCCTGGGGTATTCAAGTTTATGGTTCACCTTTAGAGCATGCCGGTGGTAATTTTATGGTGGACGGGCTCGGCACTGGTTTTGCGAGCGACTTAATTTACGATGAGAATCTCGGGTATTCTCCTGCGGAGATTGAATCTCTCATGCTTGCTTATAGTGGACTGGAACAATTCATTGTAGTTCAGAAGATGAATATTGAATACACGGGGCATATTGATTTGTGGACAAAAATACTGAATGATACGCTTGTTCTGGTTGGTGAATATGCACCTGGGCATCCAAATTATAATCTGCTCAATCAAAATGCGGATTTAATAGCCAGCCTTAAAAACAGGGAAGATTTTCCCTTTCGCGTGGCGAGAATGCCAATGCCCTGGTCAATGTCGGATGCACCTCCCACCTATCTAAATTCATTAATGGTAAACAACAAGGTTCTTGTTCCTACTTGGGGGCTTGCTGAGGATGACACAGCAATATTTATCTATCAACAACTATTGCCTGACCATCAAATAGTTGGTATAAACTGTTCTGCAATGTCAGGCTCTGGAGGGGCAATCCATTGTATTACCATGCAGGCTCCGAGCAGGCTGTACATACATATAAAACACTACCCGTTACCTGATTCCACAAATGATACATTAAATCCTTACAGGGTGCGAGCACAGATTATCACTTCGAGCAGTTTGACAGCAGAATCGACGCTTGTTTATTATAAGATAAATAGTTCTCCAGCATTTGATGTTACTCCACTTGCAGCTGTTGGAGATACACCAGGTGTTTATGCAGGCTATATCCCTGCACAATCTCCAGGTGATACTGTTTACTATTACCTGCAGGCAAAAAACAGTGATAATATCAGAAGGACTTCACCTGTAGATGTTCCTCCTCATATTTATTCTTTCCTTGTAGCACCAGGAGTTTCTATTGCTGAAAAAGGTGTGCAGGAGTCAGGATTTACTCTTACAACCTATCCAAATCCTGCTCATAGAAATTTGACTTTCTCATTAAATTTGTCGGAAGCAACTAATGTAAGGATTGAAATATACAATGTTCTTGGTCAACGGATTAAACTTTTAGAAAATGTAGCATATAAACCTGGGGAGCATACTGTTGTATGGAATTTACTTGATGATAAGAATTGTCCATTGAAGCAAGGTGTCTATTTCTATTCCATCGGTATTGATGAAGGAGCGAAAAAAGGAAAGGTGCTGCTGATTCGTTAAAATCCCCTTATGGTGTCGGTAACGGTAAGGGTAACGAAGCCCGTATCGTAGAGCGTTAATCGGTAACAGACATGCAAGTAATTAGGAGTTTTCGTGATTTAGAAGTTTATTGGAAGTGCATGGACTGATTTTAAGAGACGAAAGACGTAACCGTAAGACGAAACGGGCATCGTAACCGTAAAACGATAAACGAGATTATAGTTTTTATGTTAAAAATAACACGTGGTTCACTGATTATTTACATTGAGGGAACTTGATTAAATAGGAAGAAAGGAGGTGTAAATTATGCATGGAATCTGTCATATTGAAATCCCAACTACTGATGCAAATAAATCAAAGGAATTCTACGGCAGAATTTTCGGTTGGGAATTTGAGGATGGTCTGGGGGGAGAGTATGTGACATTTAAGCCACCAGAAGGTGTAGGTGGAGGATTCGACAAGGAGAGAAAACCCTGCACTGATGGTGTTGCCATTTACATCGAGGTCGAAGACATAGAGAGCAAACTTACAGAGATTGAAGGAGCAGGAGGGAAAAAACTCGTCCCAAAGACGAAGATTTCTGATGAGTATGGCTACTATGCTATGTTCCTCGACCCTGTTGGCAACTCTGTGGGCCTCTGGAGCAAAAAATAAAGAGGTGAAGTAAGAAAGGATACCCCGTTAGAAAGAAGTATTTTTCTAACGGGGCAAATTTGTAAGCTTTTTTCATAATTTGTCATTAAATCACAGAGCCTGCCCTCCAAAGCCTTGGCGTAGGAGGGTCATGTCGAAGATGTCGAGTATATTGAGGTGTCAACGATATCGAAGTACTGAGATGCCGTAGGTCCCGAATATTTATATTGAGGGGCACCGTCCCGATAGTCTGTGTGTTTTTATTGTAGTATTATGGCTTCTTGCAGGAGCACATTTATTTGCACAATCAGATACACTATAGATGGTTTGTGTAGAAATTAATGGGGGATTTGAGGGTAAAAATTATTTGACAAAGTGAGGTTCTGGGGGTATAATTATCAAAATATTATGACAAAAGAAGAATTAGTTAATTACTGGATTGAAACGTCAGATAGAGATTTTTTAACAATGAAAAATCTTTTTAAAAGTGGGGATTACCATTGGACGCTGTTTATGGGGCATTTGGTCGTTGAGAAACTCTTGAAAGCCTACTATGTGAAAACAATAGACATAAATCCTCCATTTATGCACAATTTGCTGAGACTTGCAGAAAAGGCAAAGCTGAGGTTATCTGAAGAAGAAAAAGATTTTTCACTTTTGTTAACTACATTTAATATCAAGGCAAGATATGCAGACTATAAACGAGAATTTTATAAAAAATGTACTAAGGAATATACAGAAGTTAATATTAGAAAAATCGAGGAGCTCAGATTATGGATAAAAAAAGAATTAACCAAATAATCAAGAAATATTTGGAAATACTGGAAGCAAATAACTTAAAAGTTAAGGATGTGTTTCTTTTTGGGTCATGCATAAAAGGAAATTTTGATGAGAATAGTGATATAGATCTGGCGATAGTTTCCGACGACTTTACAGGAGATTCTATCGATAATCAGTTCCTTCTGATGAAACTATGCAGGAAGGTCGATATTTCGATTGAGCCTCATCCATTTGTAAGTGAGGATTTTACAGATGACAATCCTTTTGCCAGGGAAATTATTAGAACAGGGGAAAGAGTTAAACTCTAATACCACGCAGGGACTACATAAAATTAAGTATTTCCCAATCCATTCTTGGAATGACATAGTATCTATTTCGCAAAACTTTCTGCTGGAGATTTTACAACTGTGAAGAAGATAATATTTTTGAGATAGTTTTGTTTTTGCACCGTTTATTCTGATATGGGACTGGAGGTGAAGTACGCAGTATGCAGTAAGGAGTAGACAGTAGGCAGAAAGATAAAAGATATTTGTGGAAGATGTAGCGTTGAGGCTTACCCCAACAAAGTCTTAGATTGCGTCATCAATGATGACCGATGCGAGGCTGGAAGCCTCGCCTGTTACACTTATAGAAAAGGGCAGGTGCAAGACCTGCGGCTACAAAACATCGAAAAGGAGAAAGGAAAAATGCGTTTAATTAAAAAAAGTTTATGTATTGTTGGATTGATTGTAGTATTGGGGTTTCAATCCCAGATGTATGCGCAGGGAACAAAGGTAAAGGAGATAGTCGGGCGGATTACGTCTGTATCAGAGGATGGTAAAACTGTTGTCGTTAATAGGGGGAGTAACGACAATGTCATTGCTGATTCACTCTGTATATTTCTTCCAAACAGGGGAGACAAAACTGCGGAGATAGAATGGGATATTCAGCTCGCTACTGGAAAGATAAAGGAGATAACTCAGGATAGTTTATTTGTTACCTTGAGTAATATAGTAGATACCGTTAAGGTCGGAGATTACTGTGCATTATACGCCGACATCCCGTCATTTATCGTGGAAAACGATATTGGTGTGATAGCGATGTGGGACATTATATTCCTTGATTATGAATACAAACTACCTCTCTTTGAACTGAAAGACCTCATTAAGAACCCATCCAAGACAAAGGTGGATAGTATCATAGATGGATTGGTTGCTGAAATACATAAACATGCTGATACCATAGAAGCCTGGGGTGGAGGTAAAAAGATAATGGGAGGAATATTCGATGGGATGACATGGGGAGAAGCATTTAAGAAAACAAAGAGGAATAATGTAGAGTTGTACCTCGAATATGTCAGGTACCTTCCAGGCGGGTATATAAATTACTTCTGGTGGTTCATCGAAAGATATGTTACCTGGGTGATAAATGAGACACCTTCTGCAGAGCCCGAGAGAAAAAAAGCAGAAGCTGCACCTTACGCTGATGAAGGCGACAGGTTCATTGTTGAAGGTGAGTACCAGAAGGCTCTTGATTCCTTCAAAGAAGCACTTGCCATATTTCCTGACTATTCATATGTAAATGAAAGGTTGGAGTTCGTAGAGAATGTGCTCAGGCATATCAAGATGCTCGAAGCCGATCCAAAGGATGTTCTCATTAGATATGAACTCGGCTGGGAATATTATGAATTGGGGAAATACAACGATGCACTGGAGCAGTTCAAAATTGCAAAGGAATTGGGGTATGACAGTATTTTAGTTAACACATATACCGGCTATGTTTATGTCTTCCAGGGAAAATACTCAGATGCGCGGAAGATTTTCGAAGCCCTCTATGAATTGAAACCGAAGGATAAAAACATAAGGAAATGGTTAAAGTACTCGAAGGCGCGAGAAAAACAGGATATTGAAGGAGGGAGTGCTGAATCGTATATAATGACAGGTAATGTAAAATACGAAGAGGAAAACTTCGACGATGCTATAAGTGAATACAAAAAAGCTCTCGAAATTGAACCAGGCTCTTCTGAGATATGGAAACTTATAAAGAAGACAACAAGGAGGAAAAAAGCATATCAGGAGCAGGAGTGGGCACACGAGAACTGGGAAAAGGGTGACTTTGACTATGCGAAGTTCCGTTGGCAAAATGCTATTGATATCTGCGGAGAGGTAGGTGATATGGAGTGCATCAAGGCGAATCTGGATGATATGGCAGATAAGATGTACGACCAGGTATTCTACGCTCCTGCGATTGAGGTCTATAAGCGTATTATTGAGATTGACCCGGACGAGTATGATGCATATATCAGTATAAGCAATTGCTACGAGGGAATTAAGGATTATCAGAAAGCCGCAGTCTGGGCGGAGAAAGGGATAAAAGTTAAACCAGAGGATGCCTGGGGCTACAATATCCTTGGTTTCATTTACCTGAACATGGGTGAGTTGGATAAGGCAATAGATAGACTCCTGGAAGCGATAAGGCTGGATTCAGAGTATAAGTATCCCAACCACAACATTGGGACTGCTTACATAAAGAAAGCGGACTATGAAAGTGCCAAGCCGTACCTCCGTAGGGCGCTGGAAATAGACAAGAATTACTGGGATGCGAGGAATGACCTCGTGGACATAGAATATATAATTGAGACCTCACGAAAATTGAAGGAGGCACCAGGTGATATAGATGCAAGATTGTTGCTCGGTAGGGCGCTGTGGCACCTGGATGACTACGAGAGGTCTATTGCGGAATTGAAAAAAGTTATAGTAAAGAACAAAGATGATGTTACCGCACTCTCGTATCTTGGGTATGCATTTACCCAGACAGAGAGGTATATTGAAGGAAGAGAATATCTTGAAAGAGCATGCGCACTTCAGCCTATACCTAACTTGAAAGCATGGCTATTATTCAATGAGGGAAAGGACCTGGTTTCAAAGAACCCTAATAACTCTGAGGCATACATAAAATTGGGTGATAGTCGTCTTTACTGGGAGCACTTCGACGATGCATTAAGCAACTTTGAACTTGCACGGCAGATGGAGGCGGATACTGAATTGGTTTATCAGAGAAAGATGCTTGCCAGACAGGGCAACGAGGCAGAGAAACTCTACGAAAATTCCAGCAAATACTACAACAGAGCAGAATATAAAAACAGTATAGAGTATGCAGAGAAGGCACTGAAACTCTACAGAAAGATAGGAGCAAAAGAGGGTGAAATGTGGGCATTACTCAGAATAGGGTGGTGTAATGCCGGTCTGCATAGACATAAAGAAGCCCTCAAGTATTATGAAAAAGCGGGAGAGGTGGCAGACGAACTTGGAGATGAGCTGAAGAAAGGGAATTATTTGTCCGCAGTGGGAGATTATTATAAGAGTATAGGAGATTACCCAACCGCACTCAAGTATAAAAGAGAAACTCAGATGCTCTACCATAAAAATATCGACTTAATAAACGAAGCGTGGACACTCTCATCCATTGGTTATATGTTGGGTATGATGGGAGAATTTGCTCAAATGATAGAAAGTTATGAGAAGGCACTCGATATCCACAGGAGAACTGTAAATTTTACGGGTGAGTGTTCTGCTCTTGGCGATATAGGATGGGCGTATGAATACGATGGGGATTATTCAAAGGCACTCGAGTATCAGATGAAATCCCTCGAGGTGGCACAGAATCAGAACGAGCGATGGACAGAGATGTATGCATACAGAGGCATAGGAAGTATCTACAGTGAGTTGGGGGATACGGTCAATGCGATAAAGTACTACCAGTATTCCCTCGATGCCGCCAGGGCACTCGGCAGTAAAACAGATAGGGCAAATGCACTTAACAGCCTTGGTATTGTCTACCTTGAGATTACCGGAGAGCTTGATAAAGCACTCGAATACTTCAACGAATGCCGTGACCTCTCCAGGCTCATTGGTTATACAGAGATAGAAGGGTGTGCAGTAGCAAATATAGGGGTGGTCTATTCACTGCAGGGGAAATATAAAGAGGCGCTCGAGTACCATGAAGAAGGGTTGCGTCTTGTGAGGAGCATAAACTCCAGGTATACCGAAATGCAGGGTCTTGATGAAAAAGGCGAAACCTATCAGGCACTGAAAGAATATGACGAGGCGCTTAAATGCCACCTCCAGGCAATTGAGATTGCAGAGTCAATGGGGGCGAGGACTGAGATGTGGCAGTATGAACTCAGTGCCGGCAAGGCATTTGAGGAGAAAGGCGATTTTGAGCAGGCAGTTGAGTATTACAAAAAGGCTGTAGAAACCCTTGCCGGGATAAAGAAGAAAATCAAGAGTGAAAAATTGAGGAAAGGGTTCTCTGAACGGGAGAGACAAACAGAGGTATACAAGAGATTGATTGACCTGCTTGTAAGGATGGGAAAACCAGACGAGGCAATTAAATATATTGAAGAGAGTAAGTCTAAAATGATTAAGGATGCGTTCGGTGACATCAAACCGAAAACAGAAGATAAGGACCTGAAGGAGACTCTTGAAGCAGTAGACAAGATTGAAAAGAAGAAGGAGGCGCTCGAGAAACAACTCGTCGAGGAGAAGAAGAAACCGGTAGAAGAACAGGACAGAAAAAAAATAGAGATATTGAGCAACACACTGGCAAACACTGAGGGAGAATTCAACCAGTGGATGATGAAACTCAAATTTCAGAATCCGGGGATGTTCAATGCACTTACCATAAAGCCTACAACACTCGGTGATATACAGGGTGATATCCCTGGTAATATCTTACTCCTCGAGTACTTTATCTCAGCCGATAAACTCTATATATTCTGCATTGGGAAGGAGCACTTTGTTGTAAAGTCTGTTGAAGTAGGAGAGGTTGAAATAACCGGACTTGTTGAATACTACCAGGGAGTGGTTCAGAATCAATCGTCAAGTGTGGATGAAGAACTGAACGAACCCGCCTTAAAACTTTACGACTATCTATTGAGGCCTGTTGAGGAAGAGATGGACGCATTTGAAAATATAGTCATTGTTCCATTCGGTCCCCTCTACTATCTTCCTTTCCATGCCCTAATTCGGGAAAAGGATGGTAGAAGAGAATATCTTATAGAGTGGAAACGGTTGTCCTATACGACATCCGCAACCTTTGCCGACCTCCTGAAGGATGAACAAAAAAGTAAAGATAAACTGATTGCTATGGGAAACCCTGATGGTAGTTTGCCCTCTGCATCTGAAGAGGTTGAGGTGTTGAAAGAGCAGTTATTTAAGAAAGATGCACTTATATGGACACTCAGTGAAGCTACCAAGGAGAAATTTCTTAAGCATGCAAAGGATTTTGACATTGTGCATCTTGCGACACACGGCAGTATACAGAACAACCCACTTGAGTCATACCTTCTGTTTGCGGGTGATACAGAGAAAGAGCAGAAATTGACACTATTGGAAGTGGCTGGATATACTGCTTTGAGGGACAGGACAGACCTTGTATTCCTCTCAGCCTGCCAGACCGCTATGCAAAAAGGGGAAGGGAGTGGGTCTGAGTTGATTTCACTTGCAGAAGCGTTTGCAATGGCTGGACCACCTACTCTAATAGCAACGCTCTGGGAAGTAAACGATGTATCCACGAGTAAACTTGTTCTGGAATTTTACAGAGAACTAAAAAAGAAAAAAAAGGATAAACTCGGCTCCCTCAGGGCTGCCCAGCTTTCACTGCTCAAGAGCGAAGAATTCTCCCACCCATTCTTCTGGGCACCATTTGTTCTTATAGGAAGCTGGCGGTAACCTTTTTTCAACCCTCAAGGGTTGTCATTGCGAGTAATCTCGCATATTCTCTACGGAAGCAATCTCATCCCCTCTTGAGAGATGTGTATTCCCCTCTAAAAAGAGGGGTGTCATATACCATATGGTATATGACGGGGTGTGTAGCCCTGTAGCCGCAGAGCCTATCCTGAGCTTGTCGAATGGATTAGCCTGCGAATTTTGAGAACAGGCGAGGCATCTTGCCTCGCTTTTCTATGGTAGCGCCGGGGATTGCCGTGAACCATACGGTTCAGAGCTTGTCTCAGGCAATGCATGTAGTGGCAGACCTGTAGTGTCTGCCTTTTTCATTTTTACAACTTTATCCTTCTATTTTCCTTTCCCTTGAAGGCGAGGATAGAGCCTGCCCTGAGCCCTTCGCTTCGCTCGAGGATAAACTTTGTCGAAGGGGTGAGGGTGAAATCTTTATTTCAAATAAGCCCCCCTTAATTTTACTATTGCACAATTGCACAATTATCGAATGGTCTCGCCCTTTTTAAGCGAGGTTTTTCTTTCCGATACGACGGCTTCGCTATTACGCCAATTGGCGTAATAGCCTATGGTTTCAATCCTTTTTAAGTGGGGTCTATGTTTCCGATAATGGGAATTCAATGTCGGTAATAAGGAATATAACAAGGGTTAGTCTTAATCCTTTTTAAGTGAAGTCATTGTTTCTGATAAATGCGGTGAGTCAGTTTATGAAAGTGAGGTAAGGAAATGTCTCAATCCCTTTTAAGTGAGGTCTATGTTTCCGATAATGGAGCTGATCATATATTAACACGAGGAATAAAAATGTTTCAATCCCTTTTAAGTGAGGTCTATGTTTCCGATGATGTTTACAGAGTTATGGAAATAAAGAAATATGGAGCGTCTCAATCCTTTTTAAGTGAAGTCTTTATTCCCGATGATGTCAGACTTGAAGCGTTGGTTTATTATCAGTCAAGACTGTCTCAATCCCTTTTAAGTGAGGTCTATGTTTCCGATAAAATCAGAAAACATATTAAGAATAATATTGAAGATCCAAAACAAAGTCTCAATCCCTTTTAAGTGAGGTCTTTATTTCCGATAAAACAAGAAACAGAGCTGAATAACTACATTAATCAAAGTCTCAATCCCTTTTAAGTGAGGTCTTTATTTCCGATATACATAGAGAAATCCTCAGAGAGTTAGCTAAAAAAAACAGTCTCAATCCCTTTTAAGTGAGGTCTTTATTTCCGATAAGGAAAGAATTGTTGTTGTCTAAATTCAACTGTTTAGTCTCAATCCCTTTTAAGTGAGGTCTTTATTCCCGATTAATTATATCCACGTTGAAGGTGATGCAACAAGTGGTGAGTCTCAATCCCTTTTAAGTGAGGTCTTTATTTCCGATAAATGCTAATATACCTTCTTGAAAACAATCTCATAAAAAAGTCTCAATCCTTTTTGAGCGAGTCTATAAGATCAAATAAAAAAATATCCAGGATATCTATGAGAGAGGTGTAGATGTTTCAATCCTTTTTAAGCAAGTCTATAAGGTCAAATAAATATTTCGATAAATTGCAATGCCAGTTACTGTCGTTTCAATCCTTTTTAAGCAAGTCTATACAGCAAAATAACATATCTTTCAGCTATTTATTCGAATGTCAAAGAGCGATTGTGTAGATTTCCGTTTAATATTCCATCAAAATAGAATATATTGCATTCACATTCCAAAGTCAAGATATAATTTCTACTCCATTATAAGAGAAGTCTATGTTTTAGATAAGTCCCCTCTAATAAGAGGCCTTCCTACGTCAAGACTTCGGCAGGTTGTTGTCTATCGAAGTTTTAACGTAGATAGAGGATTTAAGGGTGTGTTAACTCTCCTTAATTTTACTATTGCACAATTGCACAATTATCGAATGGTCTCACCCTTTTTAAGTGAGGTCTATGTTTCCGATATTTTGGTAAAATGTATTTTCCCCATTACTTCACAAAAGAGTTTGCGTCTCAATCCCTTTTAAGTGAGGTCTTTATTTACGATATGATAAAGATGCTATTTGGAATGCAGTAAAATCCTCTGAGTCTCAATCCCTTTTAAGTGAGGTCTATGTTTCCGATGGGTTCGTAACCGCAAACGTCAATTAAAGAAGTGTGTTGTCTCAATCCTTTTTAGATGAAGTCATTGTTTCCGATATATATACATGTGTTTTCCTTATAGAAGAGAAGATTTGTCTCAATCCTTTTTATGTGAAGTCTTTATTTCCAATAATCTATTACTGGAACGTTTCGAAAAGATACAAGTATTCCGTCTCAATCCCTTTTAAGTGAGATATTTATTTCCGATAAGCCAACAGTAACCGTGAGTTTTAAGGCAGTGAAGAAATGTGTTTCAATCCTTTTTAAGTGAAGTCTTTATTTCCGATCTCTATGGCTGAAGGCTTAGGGTTGACTACTCTTCAAAGTGTCTCAATCCTTTTTAAGTGAAGTCATTGTTTCCGATGATGGCCAAGTATGAATGTGTAAAGCCTCTGTGGGTTGGAGGTAAGTCTCAATCCTTTTTAAGTGAGGTCTTTATTTCTGATAATTTATCGTTTGTAAAGCAGTCCGTAAAATAGTCCCTGATTTGTCTCAATCCCTTTTAAGTGAGGTCTTTATTCCCGATGAATAATGACCGACAAACGCACAAAAGAATTGTTGTTAGTTTCAATCCCTTTTAAATGAGGTCTATGTTTCCGATAATGAAATACATCATAACGGGCAATCTTGTAAGCAAGGCTAATTCGTTTCAATCCCTTTTAAGTGAGGTCTTTATTTCCGATGCTGCTCTTTGAGAAGTGAAGATATGGGTTTCTCTCCTTGTCTCAATCCTTTTTAAGTGAAGTCATTGTTTCCGATACATGCCATTAGAAGAGTATCCCATGCTCGCAAGAGTAAAGTCTCAATCCTTTTTAAGTGAAGTCTTTATATCCGATGAATGTAAACCACGATTGTGTAATGAATTTTTTGTATGAGTCTCAATCCCTTTTAGTGAGGTCTATGTTTCCGATATGGCGCATACAAAACTCTTTTCGATGCCCGGACGGATATCAAGTCTCAATCCTTTTTAAGTGAAGTCATTGTTTCCGATTCAACCAGTGAGTTTGGGACAACAATCCTTGCTGGTAAAGAGGTGTCTCAATCCTTTTTAAGTGAAGTCATTGTTTCCGATAATATGCAAAACTTATGGTGTTGATTGGAAGTTAGAAGAGTCTCAATCCCTTTTAAGTGAGGTCATTATTTCCGATAATTCTGGGATACTAGGGGAGAATTATAATCGTATTTTGTCTCAATCCCTTTTAGGTGAGGTCTTTATTTCCGATAAATTCTTTGGTTGCGCTCCAAGAAATTTCAAATCATCTTTGTCTCAATCAATTTTAAGTGAGGTCTATGTTTCCGATAAGTGCAGGTAGGAAAAGGTAAGGCTTGGAATATCTCGTCTCAATCCCTTTTAAGTGAGGTCTTTATTTCCGATAAACAAAATCAAAGAGAAACAAAAGGAGATATGATGGAGTCTCAATCCTTTTTAAGTGAAGTCTTTATTTCCGATCAACAACACAATGAATGGTGAATGGGAACTCAATGTCGGGTCTCAATCCCTTTTAATTGAGGTCTATGTTTCCGATAAAACCAGGAGTAAGTGTAGAGAGTGTTGCTAATGCTAGAGTGTCTCAATCCTTTTTAAGTGAAGTCTTTATTTCCGATTATTCCCCGCGTGTTTTGTGGACGGATTTTGGGATTGGTCTCAATCCTTTTTAAGTGAAGTCTTTATTTCCGATAAGGCTCAACCTATGATCTGGACATTTAGTGCATTACATGAGTCTCAATCCTTTTTAAGTGAAGTCTTTATTTCCGATAAAAGCGAATTTGGAACGACTATCATTGCTGGTAAAGAGTCTCAATCCCTTTTAATTGAGGTCTTTATTTCCGATAATATGAATTATCCTGCAGGTGTTCAATATTATGATGAGTTTCAATCCCTTTTAAGTGAGGTCTTTATTTCCGAGAAAGAAGTTAAAAGAATTTGCGAAGGTAGTGAAGTAATGTTTCAATCCCTTTTAAGTGAGGTCTTTATTCCCGATAGCAGGTTTCAGAAAACCTCATGGAAAGCAGGTTTTTAAGCCTGTTTACCGTAATATCGGAGATTTATATTATTCGAATGTCAAAGAGCATTTTTGTAAATTTTCGTCTAATATTCCATCAAGATAGAATATATTGTATTCTCATCCCAAAGTCAAGAGATAATTGCGACTCCATCCCCTTTAAATGAAACCTTTATTTCCAATAAGTCTCCTCTAACAAGAGGCCTTCCTACGTCAAGACTTCGGCAGGTTGTTGTCTATCGAAGTTTTAACGTAGATAGAGGATTTAAGGGTGTGTTAACTCTCCTTAATTTTACTATTGCACAATTGCACAATTATCGAACGGTCTCACTCTTTTTAAGTGAGGTTTTTCTTTTTGATACGACGGCTTCGCTATTACGCCAATTGGCGTAACAGCATATGGTCTCAATCCTTTTTAAGTGAAGTCATTATTTCCGATTAACGGTGTTATAGAAGTAAATCACAAACAAATGAAAGAACAGTCTCAATCCCTTTTAAGTGAGGTCTATGTTTCCGATATTGTAAACTTTGCAGAAAGATTAAAGACCAAAGTGAAAATGTTTCAATACCTTTTAAGTGAGGTCTATTTTTACGATAAGAAATAAGATAAGATTATAAAATATAAAAAATTAATTATAAAT
>SOKM01000306.1 GCA_004375785.1 Candidatus Cloacimonadota bacterium
ACGGGGATATCTATCCAGGCTGGGAAGACCTTGGTGCTCCGGCTGAATATATCTACAACTATTACGACAGTGGTCTTAACTGGTACAACTACTGGTATGATGGCGGCTCTTGGGTCCTGGATGATTTCTTCAGCGGTGACTTTATGATAAGAGGTATTGTTCATACTGGTGGAGGAGCAGCCGCAGATACAGATACTGTTCAGATTATGATGATTAATAATGTAGGTTCTGAAGACCTTATTGTCGATTCTATCATCCCTGCTGATGCCTGGATTGTATCCGTAGTCCCCAATTCCTTTACAGTTCCTCCGGGCAATGGCCAAAATGTAACCGTTACCGTAACAAGGGATGCACTTCCAAACGGGGTACATTACAGCAGCCTTGCCATCTGGTCAAACGACCCGAATGAGAATCCTTACATAGAGCCTGTAAAGTTCACACTCGATATTCCTCCGGCAGTTGAAGAAACAAAAACACCAGTAAAGGAATTCTCGTATGGCGTAAAAATCTTCCCGAATCCTATGAGTACAAACGGAACCATTCTCTATTCGGTACCGTCAAAGACAGATGTGAAAATTAACATCTATGACATCGCAGGGAGATTAGTAAGGAGATTAGTCAACGGTGAAGTGAATGCAGGTTCCTACACGGCTATCTGGGATAGAAAAGATGCAAATGGCGTAGAAGTCACACAGGGAGTTTTCATCTATAACTTTATTACACCAGGATATAAGAGCACAGGAAAGATTACGGTTATAAGGTAAGTAATAGACTCCTTATTTAGCTTTAACCCCGCACTTTATCCTAAAAGTGCGGGGTTATTTTATTCCCTATTTCCTTCACCGAGTGTTTACAACACATTTGCAGGTTATTACCTATAACTGCTATTCCAGAGGTCTTGAAAATAGGATTCTAACTCTTTAACAATCTCTTCTTTCTTTATTTCGACATTCACCTCATTATTTTTTTCAATGGCAGATTTACTCCAGTTTGTTGAACCGATAAAAGCAACCCTATCGTCAACAATGACAATCTTTGCATGGGTTGTAACAGATTGCGAATCAAACTTTACATCTATTCCTTTTCCTTACTCCTTACTGCTTACTATCCTTACTGAGGTCGCTGTGCCCAAACCCTCCATTACCCCTTTCTGTTTTTCCAAGTTCATCCACAACCTCGAATTTCACCTGTTCCACTCTTGTGAAAACCATCTGTGCAATCCGCATCCCTCTTCTTACTTTGAATATCTCTTCACCAAGATTTATCAGAATAATTTTTATCTCTCCCCTATAGTCTGCATCAATCGTTCCAGGTGCATTCAAGATTGTTACTCCATATCTCAAAGCAATTCCACTCCTGGGTCTTATCTGTGCTTCAAAACCCTCAGGCATTTCTATTGCAATACCAGTTGGTATTAAAGCAAGTTTCTTTGGTGCAATATCTTTAGATATTACAGAATAAATATCTGCTCCACTGGAGCCAAAGGAAACATAGGATGGAATTTTTGCAGCGAGGTCAAGTCTTTTTATACGAATCTTAATTTTTTTCA
>SOKM01000187.1 GCA_004375785.1 Candidatus Cloacimonadota bacterium
CTGTGGAACCGAAGGAATCTCCATATATCTCTCAAGGGATTTTCCGTCCACATCGCATGATGGGTACTGCACCGGGATTTGTACCTGAAACACTTGATCGCGAGGTTATTGATGAAATCTTGCTTGTTAGTGAAGCGGAAGCCTTTACAATGTGTCGTCAGATTGCGAAGAAAGAAGGCATATTAGTCGGTATTTCTTCAGGTGCGGTAGCACATGCGGCGATCGAAGTTGCCAGGCGTTCTGAGAATTCAGGTAAGTTAATAATCTGTATTTTTGCTGACACAGGGCTTCAATACTTGAGTGTTGATGGTCTATACGAATAATATTCTAATTGTGAAAGAGGATTTTTAGCCCCTAAAATTTATTGACAAAGTCATCAGAAGGTGATATAAAGATATACGAAGATATTAAATATGATATTCTAAAGGAGGGAACTGTGATGACTGAAAAGAAAGAAAAATACTATGCAGTAAGCGTTGCAATAGATTCTGATAATGAGCTATTCTTGATATTGCCCAATGGTGTCAGTGTTACAATAACTGCTAAACAGTTCTTGCAACTGAAAAAGTTGTTTGAAGAGAGTAGGAAGTGAGGAAGTATGTCTGGAAAGTGGTGAAAATAAAATAGTACAAAGGAGGTATCATGAAGTATTTAAGCATTGTTTCTCTCATAGTCATAATTGCTTTATCCTCACTCTTTGCTCAAGCTCCTGATACGCTGTGGACGAAGACATTTGGAGATAGTGGCCACGACTATGGCTATTCCGTCCAGCAAACCAGTGATGGTGGATATATCATCACAGGGAGTACGGATTCTTATGGCGCAGGCGCTGGCGATGTCTGGCTCATCAAGACTGATAGTGCTGGCAATACGAGTTGGGATAAGACTTTTGGGGGTAGTGCCTCTGAATTAGGTTATTCTGTTAAGCAAACCACTGAGGGCGGATACATAATCGTGGGATATACAAACTCTTATGGTGCGGGCGATCAAGACATCTGGCTTGTTAAAACTGACAGTTTGGGGAATAAGACTTGGGACAAGACCTTTGGAGGTGCTAACGCTGAGGTAAGTGAATCTGTTCAACAGACTAATGATGGTGGTTATATCATTGCGGGACTGACCCAATCTTATGGTGCGGGTTCTTATGATGTCTGGCTAATCAAGACTGATAGCGCAGGAAATGAGCTTTGGAATAAAACCTTTGGTGACTCTGCAGCTGATCAGGGCCGTTCTGTTCAACAGACAAACGATGGTGGCTATATCATTGCGGGATTTACCAAATCTTATGGTGCTGGGATGAGTGACGTTTGGCTCATCAAGACCGATAGCACGGGAAATATGAATTGGGATCAAACCTTTGGCGGTACAAACGCTGATAATGCTTATTGTGTTCAGCAAATTAGTAACAATTGCTATACTATCTCAGGTTTCACAGAATCTTATGGCGCAGGCAATGAAGATGTCTGGCTGATTAAAACGGATACTGTAGGCAATGAACTTTGGAATAAGACCCTTGGCGGTACTGAAGGTGAGAGAGGTTATTCTATTCAGCAGACCAATAATGGTGGTTATATCATTGTGGGAACGACTAGCTCTTATGGCTCAGGGGGCAATGATATTTGGCTCATCAAAACTACCTTTGAGGATATAATACCACCGGTCATAGATTCAACAACAATATGGAATGATACAAGTTATGCAGGCCCTTTCCCTGTTTATACAAAAGTAACAGACAACATAGAAGTTGGCAGTGTCCTGCTCTATTTTAAGCGAATGGAAGATCCTTCATGGTTTTCAACCCAAATGCTGGAGGGAGGAAACAACTGGTACTATGAAGAAATCCCTGAAGCTTTTCTCGTAAATGACACAGTAAAATACTATATCTTTGCGTCAGACACAGCCCAACCCCCCAATGAAACGACCGATCCTCCAGGAGCACCTGCAAATTACTATTCATTCATAGCAAATATGGTCGGAATTGAAGAATGCCAAAACCCTAAACAAGCTTTGAAAAACATAAGGATCTTTCCGAATCCCTTCATGAATATACTAAAAATCGAAGGCTGTTCGGAAGCGAAAATTTATGATATTTCTGGAAGGTTTGTTGCTGAAGTCGAAAATAGTTGGGATGGGAAGAATGATAAGGAACAGGAAGCAAAACCGGGCATTTACTTCCTGAAAGCCAAAGGATTGGATGTTAGAAAAGTGATTAAGTTGAAGTAGTTTCTCTTGAATCTCTAAAAAGAGAGGAGGTGAAGAGCAATTTCTTTATTCACAAAAAAACGGAAGAAAGGAGAAAAGATGAAAAACCTAAATAAAATATTTGTAGCAATAATTCTTATTATATTTTTATCTATTGTTAACTCTTTCGGCTACAATGATGCAAATATATGGAGATACCATTCTGGTAGCGAAACAGATATCTATACTGTTCCAGGAGGGCAAGAGTTCTGGTTATATGGGATAATCTATTCAGGTAATTCAAGGTCAGACTTTAAAGTAGATGGAAATTTCTTTTGTAGACTTCTTCTAGGGAGTACACCTTATCCATTTGGGGTATTCTCGCATCGTTTTGACCCCCCTATAAAGTTCACAAACGGAACAATATTCTCTGCGTACACTGAACCAAGCTGTCACTTTACAATATATGGATACGAAGGTACATCCAATCCTTCGGCGAAGGAAGAAGGACAGAAAGACCATTGGAATACTCCAGCATCTAACCCCCCCGTGAAAGTGCAGCCTGTTCCTTTCTCAGATTACACTTCCATCAAATATCATGTTCCTAAAAAAGAAAAGGTTTCCATCAGAATATTCGATGAGGCAGGAAGATTAGTTAGAACCCTTATAAGTGATAAACTGGATAAAGGTTCATATACAGCACGTTGGAACGGTAAGGATTTAAAAGGGAAGAAAGTTGCAAGCGGTTCATACTTCTGTGTAGTAAAAACAAATGGAACAAGCAAGACTAAACTGATTCATATCAAATAATTCCAAGGTAGTTACCAAAAAGATATTGTTTAACTGTCTTATTCCAAGGGCTGTTTTTTCATTCTGCAATGAAAATTTCAGGTGTCCAAATAGTATCCATAATATAGCAAAATAAAAGCATTTATATAATTTTCTAAAATTTCCTTGACATTTACTGTGTCTTGTTTCAGCATCGATTGGACAAATGGGGGTAAAATTTAATAGACACATTTAAGGGTTGTGCTTATTGGAAATAGAACTGAGAAAAAAAGATTGACATTAAAGAGGAAAAAGTGGTATAATTTAGGAGTGAAGCAGAGTGGTACAACCTGAGAAGTGTCTATTAAAAAAATTACAAATGTGCCCCATTTTCCTGAAACATAACAATTCGTCGTAGATAAAAACTGAGGAGGTTTCCATGATTCTGAAGGATTTTTTCAGCTCTCTTAGTTGGGAAACAATACTGAGCGCGACATGGTCAAGCAATTATTACTTATTGCAGATTTTATGTGCCCTTTTTGCATTATTAATCACTGTGAATCGATCAAAGGTAGTAAGGGGTGTACTCTTCGTAATTTTTGTGCCCATTGCGTTCTTTTCAGTAGTTTTTCAATATATTGAAAGTGAAACCATAAAGAAAGAGAGGGAAATGGATCGTAATCAAATTAAGGAACTAACCGACAATGTCAAGGAACTTACTATCATCAAAAAAGAATATTTGAAAACATTCGCTGAGTCACCCAAAAAGCAACTTAGAAAATCAAGGGCTGACAATAAAGGTGAACCGAAAATAATTACAGATACACTCTCAATTAAAATGATTAATATACACAACGATTCACTATTCCTGTGGGCATTTAATATTAGGGATGAAATAAATAAAAACGAACCTGTTTATATTCTGCACGATGGTAATGCTTTGGGAAATACTCATAATCCAATTGACCGATTTGACAAACTTGACTTATTGAACACGGAAAGTGGCAAATACTATGTCATTCCTCTTCAAAAATTAATGAATCGGGTACCAATATCCTGCCATAAAAATATCAAGGGAGTTGAAGTAACAGGAAGGTTTTTCACCTACGGATCCATTAAAAAAGGTGGCAGATTTCCCGACTCATTCGCCTATCTGATTTCAGCAGAAGACCAGTATAATCCCTTCCTTCATAAAGAAAGCAATGGCATTGAAATATTCATTGTCTTGCAGGAATCTGTCCATTATACAAACTGACAACTGGAAAAAGGCGTGTTATTAGATTGCGAATCAGGTGCGACATTTTTTGTGCCACCTGGTCAATAAATAGAGAGAAATACAGGGAAATGAAAATGGACACTAAGCTATTATGGCATTTGGTATTACGTTGAAATATATAAACTTACGAAAATGCTTTGAATGGATTCGTAGTCCATTGCTCTATTTACTATACAATTTACAGTATTCTCTCATGTGTGATTTCCATAACTTCTTTTAATTATTAACTTGGCTTTTTGGAAGAAAGTCCACGCAACCACAGGGGTTCATTGCTGCGACGAGCATAAATCTACAGGGAAAGGTGAGTGCTATTGCAGCACGTGATATTGTTACCTGACCATCCTCAAGAGGCTGGCGCATAACTTCAAGCACCCTTCTGTTAAACTCAGGCAGTTCATCGAGAAATAGCACACCGTTATGTGAAAGGCTTACCTCACCCGGTCTTGGCGGTCTTCCTCCTCCTATGAGACCTGCGTCCGATATGGTATGATGTGGTGACCTGAATGGTCTTATCCCAATAAGTGCCATTTCTGGTGGCATAAGACCGCAAACACTGTGAATCTTTGTCGTTTCAAGCGCCTCTTCAATACTCAATCTTGGAAGGATAGTCGGCAATCTCTTTGCAAGCATAGTCTTTCCCGAACCTGGAGAACCTATCATTAAAACATTATGCCCACCTGCTGCAGCTACTTCAAGAGCCCTTTTACCATGTGCCTGTCCCTTTACTTCCTGGAAGCCCATTCCATAGAGAGAAACCCTGTCGAATATCTCATTCACATCAACGGTGTATGGTTCAATCTCAAGCTCATTGTTCAGATGACGGACAGCTTCACTTAGATTTTTTATCGGTATAACCTCTATTCCTTCAACAATTGCTGCCTCTGCTGCGTTCTGTTCTGGAACAAGAAGTCTTCTTAAACCATTTTCTTTTACTGCGAGTGCGATGGGAAGTACACCTTTTACCGGTCTTAATGTGCCGAGAAGAGAGAGTTCACCAAGCACTCCTGTATCCTCAAGTCTTTGAGGATTTATCTGCCCTGTAGCTGCAAGGATGCTTACTGCGATAGGCAGGTCAAATGCAGTACCTTCTTTTTGAATATCTGCTGGAGCCAGGTTTATGGTAATCCTTCTTGGAGGGAAGGAAAAGCCCATATTCTTCACAACGGTCTCTACTCTTTCTCTCGATTCCTTTACTGCACCTTTAGGAAGCCCTACGATACTGAAACTTGGTATACCCCTTGATACGTCCGTCTCTACATCAACTATATAGGCATCTATACCAAGCACAGCAGAAGACCTTACCCTCGAAATCATACCTCGACCTTCCTTTCTTCTTTACAATGAACAATTAAACCACAGAGTTAACAGAGATTCTTTTTATTTTTCATTTTTTAATTCTTGTTAGTGTTGTTTTTAAATCAACAGGGTTCATAAGAGATGAGATTTGGAAATTGAGATAATGTTATTTTTTTATTTAGTTTTCTTCGCATAATGGGGGGCATTATATAGATGATGCTAAAGGATGTCAAGCAAAAAAATCTGGTTTCAGACTTTGATTAATTTTTGACAGGGTTGTAAAATTTTTTGTGTAAAAAACTATATACTCAAACTCTGTCTTCTTGCATCAAGGGAGAGGGAAAATGAGTGAAGTAAATCTCTCATAGGAGATTGCTTCGCATAAGCAAGAGCAAGTCCCGTGTAATAGAAAATGTTTTGTGCGTAATGGTATTACACAGGGCAAGAAGAGGCATTCGCAATGGCAAACTAACGCAGGCTAAAACCTGCGACTACCGAACATCGATAAAGTAACTCTCAATGACACACCGTCTACATTTTATGTCCTTCGCTTTATTCTTCGTAAAGCATAAGTGTATCCAAAATGCGGTGTGCGCTTGATCGATTTAAATACTCATTGTACTCCCATGCTATCCTTTGGGCATGATACCTGTTCCCTATATAGTATCGCCGAAAAAGAAAATAGTAGACGACAAACGCGTTTTCATAATCCGCCTTTATTATTTTGTATATAATAGAGCTACCGAGTCCGCCATTAAGAACCATAGCATTCAGCCCGTTTTTCCAGTCACCTGCATAAACCTGTCCTGTGCCGGGGAAAAAGGTTGAAAGCCACTTTGATAAGGTGGGGGATTTGTATTTTAATTTCTGTGCATCTGCGAGCAAAGAATCTATTTGTGATTGAAATTCTGGATTTTCCTGGAGATATTCCTGAAATGCATCTCTTGCAGATTTCCATCTAAATCTGTATAGATAAACTATTCCCTGAAGAAATGATGCCTTCTGTTTGATGACAGGGTTGTTAGTGCTCGATTTAACCCTTAGGAGCAGAATTTCTGCTCTACTATAATTTCCATTTGCAATAAATGTAACTGCTAATGCCAATTCTTTTTCATTTCTAATGCTGTCATTGGGGGCAGTATGGATAGAGTGACGAAATGCATCTATAGATTTTGTCCAATTCCTTTCATTCCTATAGGCTAAGGCAATCTTATAATAAGCGTGACTTACTCTCTCGCTTGAAGGATTAAAAAAAATAAACCGTTTATATTCGGTTATTGCCTCTTCATAGTATCCTGCATCAAAGAAACCGTTGGCGTAATTTAAGGCAATATCTTCACTTGATGCAAAAAGTATATTAACCAGGCTAATCCAGATTAACATTTATAAAGACCTTTATTTTACCCAGATGTTTTTCTTCCTTTTCTACATTGTAAATTTCTGCTGCCACAACAGAACCATAGATGTTACCCAAATAGAATATTCCACCTATAACGCCAAAAATCCAGCCCTTTACCGAGTGCATCCCATCTTCGTGGAAGCCATCGTATGTCTGCCAACCGAAGACTGCCGTGGTAAAGAGGGATTGAAATCCATCAAAAGGGCGGTTGCAGTATAGTTTACCAGTACCTGGAATTACAGTTGAAAATAAACCTGCGAGAACCTTGTTCTTACGGGGTAATTGCTGCCCCTCATTTGCAAGGTTTGCTAACTGAATAGTGAAAGGGTCAGTGTTTTTATTTGCATTAAGAAGATGGATTGCGTTGTCCCATTCTTTCTGTTGAATGTAATTGATCGCTTTCAGTTGATTAAGACGCAACTTAATATCATTCTGATCAACAGCCGAAACATAAGAATTCAAAAATATAGTGGATTCTTCAAATTTATTCATTAAAAAGTAACATAATCCAATCTGATAATGGGAGTGATATAATAATTTACTCTGTTCATAATTATCAACAATCTTTTGAAAATATTCTATTGCTTTATCATAATGTCCACTGAAACGGTAACACCGACCTATTTTATAAAAAACAGAATCTGTATTAGGAGGCGATGAATTAAAGGCAAAGAGATAACGTTGAAATTCACCAGCTGCCCGCAGATAATCACCTTCATTGTAAAGATTATCCGCAAAACGATAGATATTTTGATGTTTGAAATAGTCAATGTCCAAACTGCCTGCATTAAGCGCACTCTGCATTAATAAATAAAAAAATATCATGAGAGTATTTGGTTTAAGGTATTTCATTATTCACTCTTTTTTTCTTTCATATCTTTTGGGGTTTCCCAGGAAGTAGGTTTCAACTGGATAATCGATTGCTCGCCCTGTTTTTGGATTGATAGGATAGTATCTCCTTCCGGCTCTGATACACCGCTGAAGACGATCACTCGTCATCAAAATGCCATGAAATATTCCATACTTTCGAATGGATTGTGTCATAAAATGGGAACAGGTCATAGTAAAATTGCAGGAAGGAGGTCCCTGTGGCGAGACATATAACTGATAAATGCGAACAAGTCCTGTGGAAACAAGTCTGATTTCAGATACTTGTTTAAAGGTAAAACTGGAAAGGTCATGTTCGATACCTTTATTGGTATAGATAGGATTAACCTCAGTGATGAAGGTCAAATCGTTCATAATTTCAGTTTGGGAAACAGTAATAAGATAAAAAACCCCAAAGAATATATTTACCATTTGATTTTTTTTATCTCCGCATCAGAAGGAAGTTTAAAATTTTTTACTATATCTGGAAGATTTATGTTAAACTGCGGATTGTTATAGAAAATATTCTCAAGACTGGAATCTGCTTCTGCATATCGAACTGTAGATATCTTGAGAGGAAAATAGTTCACACCGTGTGTAATGTGGTTGTCATAAAAAGATTTGCTACTAATTGAACCATCACTTTTTCTTGACTCTGCATAGGTAATTTTGTTAGAAACATATACCAGGATAAAATTACCCAGTTGTTTTGATAACCTTTTGGGAGGATTCCACCAGGTTGTCAGGGTATCGGCATTTATTTCATGATTAGAAAGTGTATATCCTATGTCAGTCAATCCATAATCTTCTTTTACTGCCCCCAAAAATGCCTGAAAAAATGAAGGGTAAGGAGGAAACCGAGTGGTAAAACAAAATCCTCGCTTCTCAACGGGATAATATATAATCAACTCATCTTTACGATAAATCATCCATTGATTCACTGGTTCTCTAACAAAGACAACAATCTTTCCTGAAGCCTGGAAATAAACAGTACCTTTTATAATCTCTTGTCTATCTTTTTCTCTTGAGTGTTTTTCAAAGTCAATCTGAATGCTTTTTAGAATCCGAGCATATATAACATCATTAAATGTTACAAAGAAAATTAATATAAATATAAAATCTCTCATTGTTATATACTACTCGAAAATATTGTTTGTTTTTTGCTTAATTAATTTCCTGAGGAACCGTCTAAAAATGAACAACCGTCTGAAGATCCGCAACTTTCGGAAGAACCACAACCTTCTAATCCACAGGATAAGTCCGGACCAGTACAACATTCACCGTCCTTTCCCTCCTTTGATACTACAATAACCAGGGCAGTAATTACGATTACACTTGAAATTCCAGTTCCTATTAGAGCATACCTCAACTGCAATGCTCTCCTCCTGGACTTGTATGCCTGTGTGTATGCCCACACATAATCGTAAGATTTACCCATGAGCCTTTCCTGTTTAGGGGAAGGTACGATTAAATAAGCAGCTCCGAGAGTGTAAACTGTAAATATGCAACCGCATCCCAGCCATGTAATCCTATTTATATCTTTTTCTGCATCGGCTTCAGCATCAGCTACAGCTCGAGCTACAATACCAGTGTCTTTTGTTTCCTGAGAAGGTAATTGAGAAGATGTTATAAGTACAATTACTGTTATACATTGAGCAATCGGTCTTTTTAATTTTTTCACCATCGTCTCTCCTTATTAGGTTTCAAAAATGATTGTTTATCTCACATGCAAATCTTAATACAATTTGATTATAAACAATCTATAATCAATGTCAAGGATTTTTTAATGAAGCTATTGCATGTTTGAGCCTTTTTCCAATTTTTATTTTCTGCCACAGATGTTTCATTAGTACTGAAACAAGACAAAAAATACTGGTTTAATCACCTGAGTAACCGTCTGAATCCGAACAACCTGAATAATTCGATCCGCACGTACTCCATTCTTTTATAAAAATAAAGGTACACCCTGCAGTTAGACCTGTTAACATACACCCTAACGAAGCATATGACGTTTGAATCCTTCTCTTCTCAGATTTGTAAGCATCTGTGTATGCCTGTACATATTCAGAAGATTTACCTATGAGTCTTTCATCCTTTTGCGGAGGTGTAAAAAGATAAGCAACACCTACGCCAAATATCGGAACGAAAAAACCGAATACTAACCAGTTATCTTTTTTTACATCCTTTTTTGCATCGGCTTCAGCATCTGCCCAAGCTTCTTCTATAATACTGTTCGCCTCCTGACCAATTAATTGAAAAGGAATTATAAGCATAATTACTAAAATAAACAGAACAAATGGTTTTTTTAATTTCTTCATCATTGTCTCTCCTTTTAGGTTTCAAAAATGATTGTTTTCTCACATGCAAATCTTAATACAATGAGATTATAAACATCTTCTTATTAATGTCAAGGATTTTTTAATGAAGCTGTTGCCTGTTTGAGCCTTATTCAAATTTTTATTTTCTGCCACAGATGTTTGATTAGTACTGAAATAAGAAGTAAAATCAACCTTACTTTATCTTGCAAACGCATTGAGTACTTATCTTTTAATTGATATCCATCATCTTCAATCTGACGAAGAACTGTTTCATATCGAAAACAGTATAGATGACCAATTATTTTAATTCGAAAAATAGGATTCTTATTGACTTTTGTCTTTCCTTTTTTAAAGTAGTCTTTTATAATCTCAATTTTGTCTTTTAACCATTTTTGAAAATTCTCATCAGGGGTTTGGTTGAGTCGAATATTATATTGTGCAATTTCTTCTTTAGAGATATTTATATATCCCAGCTTCTGGTCAATATTAAAGTCTCGTAGCATATGAGCCTGATGACAGGCATGAGCGAGTAAAGAATCCTCTTCTTGATATTTATATTTTGGCTCAACAAAGTATAAGAGTAGCTGAGTGTAGGCATTTCCTAAATTGATAGAATAGTGTTTCAATTCTTTCAAGGATACAACCCTGTTTTTCCGTTTAGTATCAAACTGAAATATTTGTAACATACAAAAAATAAATGATTCTAATTTACATCTATGTCCACAATCATATTCTATTATTCGGACAATTAATCCGTTAGAGTCTATTTTGCAGTTTTTATAAAGGGTTTTTATAGCCCTACGCTGTCTGGATATGAAATTTATTTTCTCCTCCTCGCTTCTGTTTTTTTCATCAACAAAATCATCGAGCATTCTGAGATAGGAATATAAGAGGTAAGCATAGTGTCTGTCATCCTTTCTAAGATATAATTTAGCCAATAAAAATGTTACCCAATTGTGAGATTGAACCAATGACAAATTTTTCTTCATGTTTTAAGCCTTATTTTTTTGATGCCAGATCATTGAACCTCCTCAATAATTAGTGAACTATAAAAAAACGCCCTATTCTGTAAGAATAAATTTCGGGAGATTTTGTCTAATGACTTTAAATGTTCTCTTAAGAATAGCGGAGATTCCCTTTTTTTAAGATTATTCCAGTAAACTAAACGAGCACCTTTTTCAGCAGAGTTTATAATCATTTTTAATATAGTAACATATTGGTCATTACTCATATACTCAAAAATATCTGATAGATTAAATCCATCGAATTCTAACGTTCTGTTAGATTTTATTGCTTCGATTAAACTTCCCCTAAAAATCTTTAGTTTATTTAAATTATTATGGATTATCTCAAAATTTTCTCTGAGCAAGTAGAATGGCAGTGTTTTTTTAAAATTTCCTCTGATAATGTACTCAAGATATGGATTATTATGTAAGGGTAAAGCAGTCAGAGCATATTCAGTTCTCTGCATCACATATTGTGCAATATCTCTTTTAACAGTTCTGTAGAATTCAGGCTTTCTTCCTAAATCTAAATATGTCATAACTGCACGGCTAAAGAATATCTTAAAAAATATCTTCCAGCACCAAGAGTTTACCTCCTTGTTATAGAAATCAATCCGTTCAGTTTTATTCTTCTTCTTCAGCAGTTCATGCATCTTTCTTCTATTGAGGATAAAAGGTAAAATCCATTTTCTGAATAATCTATAATAGCCCTCAATTTTTCCTGCATGAATAATACCCTTACTTATAAAGTTGTAATTTTTGTCCCAGAAATTTCGTGATTCTCTGGATAAGAGATCTCGCACAATCTTATATGTTGAGATTCTGTCCTGGGCATCATTGATGCCCAAAAACTCTAAAACTTTCTCGTAAGTCAAATTTGCAAAAGCGGCTTTTCGTAATTCCAGGCAAGCAATCTGCGCTGGATTATTATCCACGGCTAAAACAAATGATGGGTTCTGACTCAAAATGCTCAGCGTATTATCGCCAGCAGAAGAGATAGAGAGATACGTTCCTCCTCTTTTTACATTCATTGCCTTTAAGAGAACATCTGTATCTTCCCAGCAATTAGAATAACGAATAACATTCATGTCGTAGAATAAGAGAAGAAATTAACAATCACAATTGAAATTTCCTGAAGCAACTAACTTGCTAAGATCAGTCCTTTTAATATAATTGAAAAGATAAATATTGTCAAGTTCAAAAATCTCTGATTATTCGCCTTGTGAAATAAGATTATTCTCTAAAAGTTTCATAGATTGCCTCCACAGGTCTGCCCCTACAATCCAGGCGCAGAGCAAGCCATATTACCATACGGTACATGGCAAGCTCTGCTGCTCCAGAAAAAAGAAAAGCGAGGCAAGATGCCTCGCCTGTTGTTTAGATTAGCGGGGTAACGCCTGCGGCTACCGGATGAGGATGAGGGAGATGGCGAGGGCGAGAAAGATAAGCGCAGTTGCTATTTTTAATATGAATGTCCTTTTTCTCATAAAAGCGTAGAGTTTTTCACTTGAAAGACCGATTACAAAGAGAAGGAAGAGTAGAAATATAGGAAATATAAAGGCAAGGTTATATAGAATGAGGAACCATAGTGCTTTTAGTTTCAAAGTAGATATTCCTGATACAAAAAAAATTGTAGGGATATAGACCTGACCCGTGCAGGAAAATTCAAGGAATGAGACAACTACGGCGGAAATGAAAGCACTTAAAACATAATTCTTTAGTTTTGATTTCTTAACAATTGTCTTTTCGATTCTTCTCCTTACCACTTTGGGCAGCCGCAATATAGACTTTTCAGGTCTTCCTCTGGCAAGCATAATTGCATCGATTATGCTTATTACAGCAAGGACAAATGCTAATCCGGCTATTGCATAATATAGAAAATGCCTTATTGAAGAGAAGAATTCAAGACCAACGATCTTGTAAAAGAAGAGTCCGATAAGTAGATAGACAAGAAAGAGAACAGAAACAAAGGTAATTCCTGTAACGATAATTTCTCTTTTTGTTCTTCCGATGATTGTCATAAAAGAGAGGAAGAAAACGATGGTGGCAAAGGCACAGGGGTTCACGCCATCAACTAAGCCTGCAAGAAAAACAACTATGACTCCAAAATTTTTGAACCTTTCAACAATTCCTGAATTCACAAATTTCTCGTATTTTTCACTTTTGACCCAGGGGGATGAGAATACTCTGTGTTGATTTTCTATAAGTATCTTCTCTATATTTTTCTCTGTAATTTCATCTTCAATAAGGAAAGTGTCACAGATAAAAATAGTGGGTGCGATAAGTCGTTCGTTATCTGGAACATTGTTTGCAATGGAAATGGCTTCCTGTACTTTTTGATGTTCTCTATTAAGTGAGTTGTATGTTTTAACAAAAATTTCAGGATATTTTTTCTTAAGATACAGAAGCATCTTTTCTGTTCTTTCACACTTTTTGCAGCCACCTTTTGTGAAGAAAGCAATCCAGATTCTCCGACTTAGCATTTCTTCCTGTAATTGAATAATAATTTCATCCTCCCAGCGGGGCTTCTCTTCACTTTTACCCCACTCAAGTGTTGAATCGGGAAGGGATGGTTCATCCGCCTCTTTTTTAATTTCCTCTAAGTTTTGAATGATTTCTTCGGGGAAAAAGAATTTTCTTCCTGAAACAATTACGGGAAAACCACTGCTTCTTTTTTGATAAATCTTCTCTGTTCTTAAAAGTAATTCGTAATTGTCGATGTTGTTAATATCGTAGAATTTAATTTCTTTATCTTCTAATGACAAAAAAAGAGAATCTGTAAGTATCCTGTAGCATTCTTCACAATCGGGTGCGTAAAAGACAATAATTCCTGCGTTAATTCTGTAAATGTTAAGGAAGGTAAAAAGGATAAAAAACCTTATAAGTTGTTTCATGAAAAACTTATAACACAAAAGAAGTATCTTTTCAAGAAATTACTTTAGAAAAAAAGGGCAGATGAATCCCGTTAGAGCAATGGATGTATCTGCTCTTACAATCAAAAGCGAGGCAGGATGCCTCGCCCTGAACCATACGGTTCAGGGCTCGCCTGTTGTTTAGATATGCAGACTAAAATGTGATGGAGCCTGAAAGTCGCTGGGAGTTATCTAACTGCTCATTTGTCAGAACAGCATAATCTATATTTATCCCCATATAGGAGAGCCCAAGTCCTGTTGATATATCACCCCGGTCAGAGCCCAGCCTCAGTGCAACAATATCCTTGAACCAGTACTCCATCCCCCAGAAAAAATCTGCATTTATACTTTTGTAGGAAACCTGGGAGGTTGATAACCTGTGGTCTCCCCTTATCTCAGTATCCATAGAAAGGTTTACTCGTGATTCCGTTATAAAAAAGAAATTTGCTGTGACTGTAATACCTGTTCTTATCTTGGGATAGATTAATTCTTTTGTTCCTGTGTTCCAGAGGAGGAAGGAGCCTGTGATATCCTTAAGATTTAAGCCAAGCCTAATTCTTTGAGCCGGAATATAAACTATACCCAAATCTGTACCAAGTCCATTTGCGGAAAATTCCGCAAAGGATTTTCTTAAGTATTTAACATTGAACCCGATAAAAAGATTATCCCTTTTCTTTATAGCTCCGTTCAGAAAGACGGCAATTTCGTTGTCGTTGAATGAGGTGATTTTATCATAATCAATCTCGTCAAAATCAGGTATACTATCATTATTTGTATCTTCCCATGCATTTCTTGTGTCGTATATATCCGGTATATTGAGGTATAGAATGCCAAATGAGAGAGTTTTCCTGGCAGATTTTCCGGGGAGTATAAATGTTGCACCATCATATGTCATCAGGTCTTTATATTGTGTGGAATGCATAAAAAAGAGGGTCTTTTTTTCAATTTGTGCCGTGCCTGCCGGATTCCAGTAAAATGAGGTAGCATCATCTGCTAATGATGTGAATGCTCCACCCATTCCATAAGACCTTGCTCCAAGCCCGAGATTCAGGAACTCTTCCGCATACTTTGCTTGTGGATGAAGCCCCTGTGGAATAATTAGTAATATTAAAAAGCTTAGTTTTTTTATCATCTTTATCACCCCACTAAAGAATTCATTTTTTTCAACAGGGATTTTAAGAGATTGAAAGAGAGTTCATTTCTTAATTTCCCCTCCCATCCCTGTAGTTTGTTTAACAGGGATTTTAAGAGATGGAAAGAAATCCCTGTTGATTTTGTTTTTTCTTGACTTCTTCATTAAATAAATCCGAGGCAGCCTTTCTTTACCTTCTTTTCAATATCTTTCTTAATTTCTTCCTTTTTTTCTTCCATGAAACCACGTATGTAAGCAGTTGCTCTCTTCTTAAGGTCTGAAAGTTCCTTCTCTGTTAGTTTTCTGACATCCGGAATGCCTTCCTTGCCGACAAAATACTTGAATTTCTCATCAAGCAGGTAGGTCTTTGCATCTTCAATAAGAGCCTTTGCAAGTAACTGGCCAGAAAGCACATTGAATGACGTTTCCTGCGTCTCCTCTACCACTGTTTCAAAGACTGTTCCCCTTACTGATGCGACAGCGGTTGGTGTATATACTATAAATTTTTCTCCTTTACTCAATTTTTTTACCTTACATAGGACACTGCCCAGCCATGTTTTTATCTTTGTTGTAAACAGCCCTTTTTCCTTTTTTAGTTCTCCTATCTTGAGGACCGAATTTGGTTCAATGGAAGAAACAGAACCATTCTCATATGTAATCTCAAGATTCGACTCATCAGCAGTTATAAGGCTGTCGCCCGGTAAAATATTCATATTAATTTTTGGTGAGACCAAAGTTTTATTTCTGTAAATAGAAATAGTTCCCTTAAAATAGGTGAGGGTTGCTTTTTGTGTTTCAGAAAAGAGGAGTGATTGGGAAGTTGATAGTAAGAAGAACAGAATTAATAACGAAGAAAACCTTGTTCCCTGCATCTTCTTAACTATTTTCTTGTTTCCCCGTCCTGCTAATTAAACCCCAAGAAGTTTCTTCTTAATAGAGTAAATGGCTTTTATCTTTCCCCAGGTGCTCTGTGTGAAACCTGTAAAGTTATTACTTTGACCTGGTGTGGGAAATTTTTCAGTGAAATCCCTCGATGGGTCATCAGTATCTCTACCGTCTGGATTTCGAGCAAGGCTCATCCCAAAAGAGACGAGGTTCGCCGCATTGTTAGAACCCATCTCTCCACCATTGCCGTACCAGATTGCATCGACCTCTTTGTTTGTAGTGTTAAAGAGGTGAATATCATCCCCGGTCTGAGAAAAACTCAGTGCATCTTCGTATTCAATAACATTTTTTGAAATTCCCCAGACTGAAACCATTACATCTCTACTTGCAGCGAAGATAAAGAAATCCTTTGAATTGATAATAGTTCCTGCTGGAATCAGAAATGCATCACCAAGGTTTTTTGATGTGGTGAGCTTCCATCCACCGATGTCGATATCGTTACTTGAGTTGTTGTAAATCTCGATCCATTGAGCATCATTACTATTGGTTTTTGTTGTATAATAGCATTCATTGATGGTAATATTTCCTCCAGCAAGAAAGGATATAAAGAATATCAAACAAAGGGAAACTAACAGATAATTTCTCATAAACCTCCTTTCAAACTTTATAACTAAATATATAGAATAAAGTTAATTTTGTCAAGTCTTTTTTTGGGTTTTTCTAAAAAAATTCAGAAAACTGTTTTGTTTTTCAGATTTTAAAATTGCGGTTTAGAGCTTTAGAGAAGGTCGGTTCGTGAGTAGACTCTGCCTTCGTAAGGCGTAACCTTGGATGTTATTCTTCCTACCTTTTCAAGTCGGGTGAGAATTCTGTTAAGATAGAAGGGGGGAAAGGGTGTAAGGATGTAAAGATGGAGGTAAGGGACTTCCTTTGTAATATGAGAAAGGATGAAATTCTCTATTGAGACTGGTTTCTTTATTGGCAATCTTTTTGCTTTCTTTAGATATTCCTTGAAAGCATCTTCGTTTGAAAGAACATTCATAATGGTTCTGAATAGCGAAGGAGGGTCTTTATCAAGTTCCGTGAACATAAGTAGGAAATCTGCCTGTGTTTGTTTCTTCTTAAGCATCTTTTTTATTATTTTCAAATCGTCAATGGAAGCTCCGAAAATCTCTAATCCTTCCTGAGCAATAGTGAATATCTCTTTAAAGCTTTCGGTAACAGACATTTCCTCACTGTTCCAGAAAAGAGTTGCCTGCAATCCATCTTTTGCTGCTCTGAATCTATTGATTGATTGCCATTTGACCATGTCTTTATCTTCTTTTTTTCCCTTGAGCCTCTTGCCCATTCCGTACAACAGACCAGCAAGAAGCCCCACATACTCTTCCATTAAGTTAATATCCGCTGTTGAATCGAGACATCTCATCTCAATGGTTGGTTTGCCTGGAAGCCTTACCTGGACATCCTCGCCCCATCCTCCTCTTGCCAACCGTGGTATCCTCATTTCAGTTGGGAATGAACACCACTCCGCATTGTAAATAACCCTATAACTCTTGAATTCACCTATTTCAAACCTTGAAAATGGACTGTTGCAGGCGAGTGCAACAAAGCAGGGAACATATTTTATCATTCCATTGGCAATACGGGTTGCATCAGTAAAATCTGCAATAGTTCCAATATGGATATGTGAACCTATAGGCATCTGTTCTGATGGTCGTACACCAATCGGGAGGATTGTAAAGCCTTTTCTTTCAGCAATCTTTTTAGCACAATCAATTAGTGCTCTATTTTTCTCCTTGAATTCCTGCCAGTTTGAAATGATTTCCATACGAAGTTCAAGGAGGTCAATATCCATTCCTACCCTTGCCCAGGAGATCTTCCTTCTCATCTCATTTGCAATTTTTTTAATTTCTTCTTCACCAACTGATTCTGTTGTATTTTTTAGAACAGCCATCTCCCAGTCGTATCCAACTGTAAGTGGATGAAAAGGGGGTTTTTTAATCAAGCAACAACCTCACTTTCAGGTCTTTATTTTTTGTTGTTCCTGAAATCTTCTTTGTATCTTCGTTAACTTTGGTTGTATGATAAAAGAAAGTTCCCCGAATACCAATGACTTCAAATTTTTTCATCTCATACGTTTCTATCCTACCTTCCCATCGAACTGAAATGGATTGCCTATCCTTTCTTCTATTTGTATAATAGACAAAAGAGAGAGGAATGTAACCCTCTATAACTTCTCCTCTTGAAGCGAATAAGAGCTCTTTTTTTGCAAAGGAAAAAATGTTGGCAGTTACCATTAACGTCTTATATTGCTTTGTTTTTTTGGTTTCTATCTTTTCTTCTTTGTAAAAGATTTGTAATCGTGGTGTTCTTTTTTTATCACCTGTCCAGATATAATCAATTTCATCTTTATTGAAGAATATTAAGAGAACATCATCCGAGATTTCTCTTTTGAGAATAATGAAACCAGGGTCAGGCGAAAAGTGTAGATGTGTCCATTCCCACCAGGGATGTTCACCCCATCCTCTTTTATATAATGGTTTATTGAACCTGATGCAGTTCAATCCTTTTTTTGTTGGAACATAATAGAGATTGTTATAATCAGGAATTCCTCCCATTGCAAAGAATATGCGCTGCGTAAGTTTTATTCCCTTTTTCTTCTTTTTTTTACCCTTTTTCCCTTTCACTTTTTCAGGTTTAAATGTAAAATCGACTGTTTCAAGTAATCCTGGAAATTCCCTGTAGCACTTAAACCGTTTTCTGACTACTATTCCTTTCTCTTTTTTCATCTTATATTGAAAAGAGATAGTATTCCTTTCTTTGCATCTTTCATTTATGAAAAGCCCATTCCATAATTCATCGGGTTTCCCTTGTTTTGATAAGGTCTCTTCAATCCCGCCAAGTTCTATGTATCCTTTATCTTTATAAAAATTACCGCCGTAAAGTTCATTTCTTTTTGTCCCTTTATTCCAGAGTTCCATCAACCTTGCACCGTAGTGTGGAGTGATCACTGCCTTCAAGAAGGGATTGTCAAAAACAATCTCACCGAACCCGTCCCCATCTATGTCTTTAATAGTAAAATCCTTCCATCTCCTTTCCTTTATGCCTTTTCCAAATACCTTTATGCATCTTCTTGTTTCATCCGGGTTCAATACAATAAAATCCCCCTTTTTAATAGGCCAGTCTCTCAAGCAGGTTCGCGCGATTGTAAAGGTTTTTCCTCTGATACCTTTTGGAACCCTGTAAGTTTTTCGTGATGGTCCCTTTATCCTAATCTTAAGATAAATGGTTTCACAATCAAAATTCTGAATTTTTTGTGACCCTTCTTTTTTTCTTATTTTTATTACTTCAGCAAGAAGCCTGACCAAAAAACCTCCTTACCTATTCATTATCAACAGGGGTTTTAAGAGATTGAAAGAAATGAATTTTTTTTCATTATTTTCTCTGTTTCTAGTTTACCCCACATCAACATGTTGATGTTTGTGCAAGGGAAATTTTCAAGGGTTGCATGTTACAGTAGATTCTAACTTTTGTCAAATCTTTTATGTTTTTTTATTGACGGATGGATTTCTTTGTGTTATATTTCAGTTATGGATAAGATTCTCTTGAAGGATATGGTCTTTTACGGAC
>SOKM01000318.1 GCA_004375785.1 Candidatus Cloacimonadota bacterium
TAGCAAAACAATTAAAATTAAAAGGCATTAGTCTGATTGAAGGTGACATACTCTTTGATAATTCATATTTTGATACTATACCCTATGGTAAAGGATGGATGTGGGATGACCTCGAATATGCTTTCAGTGCACCTATCAGTGCACTTTCAGTAAATAAAAATACCTGTAAAATATATGTGAAACCAGGAAGAGCGCAGGGAGAGCCTGTTATTGTCTATATTGAACCGAAAACAGAGTTTATACAACTTAGGAATGATGCTATAACAGGGGATAAAGACAACCTTACAGTTAAGAGGAGCTTTGAGGACAAAAGAACTGTGATTGTTGTCAAAGGGACATTCCCTTTGAATGCCAAAACAAAACTCTTTGTCCGTTCAATTGAAAACCCTTCTCTTTACACCACCTTCATTTTTACAGAGAAACTAAAAGAAAACGGGATAGAGATAACAGGGAAGATTAAAAGGGGTTCTTGTGAACAATTTCAGGATACACTTCTCCCCCACTTTTCAGAACCATTAATCAAAATCCTCTATGATATGGATAAGGAGAGTTCCAATTTCATTACAGAGCACATCCTGAAGACTATTGGAGCTGAAACAATGGGACCTCCAGGAACGGCAGAGAAGGGAATAAAAGCAATAGAAAGATGGATGAATGATGAAGGAATAATAAAGGAAGAATTCCTACAGAAAGATGGTTCAGGACTTTCTCGATATAATCTCATCTCTCCCGGTCAGATTACGTCACTTCTATTTTATCTCTATCATAGATTTGAATATGCACCTGAATTTCTTACAGTTCTTCCTACAGCTGGTGTTGATGGAACCCTCAGCAAACGGATGCAAAATGAAGGCATAAAAAGGAAGGTCAGGGCAAAGACAGGCACAATGAGCGGTGTATCAACATTATCAGGTTATTGTGTCACAGGTTCAGGCAAGGTTCTTATTTTTTCTATAATGATGAAGGATTACATAGCCCCTGCTTCTTATGTAAGAAATCTCCAGGATAGAATTCTCCAAACCCTCATAGAATTCTAATTTGTTTCATTCAGGTATCTGGAGTAGCAGGGCTTGCCATGTACCGTATGGTAACATGGCTTGCTCTGCGCTTCTCGTGTGTCATTGCGAGTTCTTCTTCGTGCTGCACTCTCGCGAAGCAATCCCATATTTTCAATTTAACTTTTTACTTTTAACTTTTTACTTAAAAATAGGAAGGGGTGAGCGATGGGAATCGAACCCACAACCTCTGGAGCCACAGTCCAGTGCTCTAACCGATTGAGCTACGCCCACCATATAGGTATGGCACGCCTGGAGGGATTCGAACCCACGACCTACGGATTAGAAGTCCGTTGCTCTATCCAAACTGAGCTACAGGCGCCTTAGAGAATATATATAACAAAACAAACCGTTTGTCAAATAAAAAAGAAAACTCTTTCTACTCTTATTGTCATCTAAAAAATGGTCGCTGGAGTTTGTCTAAAAACTCTTGTTCAAAGTGAATTTAAACAGAAGAATAATTCAGG
>SOKM01000046.1 GCA_004375785.1 Candidatus Cloacimonadota bacterium
GCAGAACACCTCGGTACATATGCTGTTATGGGTATGGAGTATGAAAAGAGAATAATATTTTTTTTTAATAAATATCTCCAATATTGACATTGCATTTTCTTCTTTTTTTTCTATAAGAACTTATTGAAATAGAAAGGGTTAAGGAAAAAGGGAAGATTTTTTTTAAAAAATCGTAATTTTTTACTTGACAAGAAAATCTTTTTCTGATAAAAGTTGGTGGATAACTTTTTTTCTTCTTTCTCGGAGAAAAAGTTAAGAGGAAATTTTTTTTAACGTTAAAAAAAGTGGTGAACGTGAAATTTTTGATAACAATTTCTTTCTTTTTAGTAAGTTCTTAGATGTTAAACAGTTATGTTTTCTTCTGGGTGTGGATAACTTTGTGGATATGTTGTGTCTTTTCTATCAAGCGAATTGGAACGGTTAAAAAACTTGCGTGTTTTAATGTGTGGATATGTGGATAACTTATAATGGAAGATAACGGTTTTTCTCTCTGGACTCAAATTCTCGAGAAGATTAAGGAAAAGGTTCCCGAGCAGTCCTTCAAGACCTGGTTTTCCACAACAAAGGGGCTTAGTTTTACCGATGGCTCTCTTATTGTTGAGGTCCCAAATCCTTTCTACATTGACTGGCTTGAGGAGCACTACCTGAACATCTTAAATGAGACAGCCAGTGCAGTTTTAAAAAGAAAGATAAAAATCTCCTTCAAGGCAAATAATTTAGAAACCATTAGACCTGAGCCAGCATTAAAAGAAATCGTCTCTTTCCCTTCACCAAAAACAAACCTGCGGGAAAGGTATACCTTTGAGAACTTTATTGTTGGAAAATGCAACCAATTTGCACAGGCTGCTGCTCTTGCTGTTGCAAAAGCACCGGCAAAAACCTATAACCCTCTCTTTATATACGGTGGTGTTGGTCTTGGAAAAACGCATTTAATGCATGCCATTGGGAACTACTCTCAGTCACTTTATAGAAATTCAAGAGTTTTTTATATACCTGCAGAAAAATTTATGAATGAAATGGTTTATGCAATAAAAAATCAGGAAACTCTTGAATTTAAGAATAAGTATAGAAACCTCGATATGCTTCTTATAGATGACATCCACTTTCTTGGAGACAAGGTAAGTTTACAGGAAGAGATATTTCATACATTTAACGCCCTTTATGGAGCACAGAAACAGATTGTTGTCACAAGCGATAGGCCACCAAGGGATATACCGTCTCTTGAAGAAAGATTAATCTCCCGTTTCCAGTGGGGACTTGTTGTTGATATTCAAACCCCTGACCTGGAAACAAGAATTGCCATCTTGAAGAAAAAATCAGAATTGGATGAAATCAATATCCCGGAGGATGTTATTTTCTATATTGCAAATAATATAAGAACAAACATTCGAGAACTTGAGGGGTCTCTTGTAAGACTTCTTGCTCTTTCTTCCCTCACAAATTCAGAGATAAATTTAACGACAGCAAAGGAAATGTTGAATTCTTTTATAGGAGATAAAAAAAATAGGATAAAACTAAAAGATATATTGAAAATTGTTACTGACTTTTTTGATGTTTCTGAAGAAGCGTTAATTGGGAAAAGAAGAACTGCCTCTGTTGCATTACCAAGACAGGTTGGAATGTATATTTTAAGAGAACTTACATCACTCTCTTTGAAAGAGATCGGGTTAAAATTTGGTGGAAGGGATCACACAACAGTCTTACACGCTTATGATAAGATTAGTAAAATGATTAAAGATGATAAGGATTTTTGTAATAAAATTGATAAGATTATTAGAAAGTTAATATCTTAGTGGAAAGGATGTTTATAGAATGTTAATATGGTGTGTTAAAAAAAGGGCTTTTTATTTTTTACGTATTTATAAACAAAGAATTAACAACTTTTCCACACTCTCTATTTTTATAATCTCTTTCTTTTTATTGTTCTTGAGAGTTATTAAACTTTTAATATTCTCTATTACTACTATATAATAAATTTAAATTTCTATATATTAAATATTATATAGAAAGGAGGTAAAATGAAGGCTGTCAGAAAAATGAAGTCAGAATTAGGAGCAGAACTTGTAACGGTTGACAAACCCAAAATTGGTTCTGATGATATTCTTGTAAAAGTAAAAGCAACTTCGATTTGCGGAACAGATGTTCACATTTACAAGTGGGATGAATGGTCTCAAAATAGGATAAAGGTTCCTCAAACATTAGGACATGAAGTTGCAGGTGAAGTTGTTGAGGTTGGCGAACACTGTAAGAGAATAAAGGTCGGCGATTATATATCTGCAGAGACACACATTTATGACCCAGGAGATTTAACAGCATTACTTGGTCAGTTTCATATAGGTGAAAATATGAAGATATTGGGGGTAGACTGTGACGGAGCCTTTGCAGAATATTTTGTTGTTCCAGAAATAGTTGCCTGGGTTAATGAAAAATCTATCCCTCCAGAGTTTGCAACAGTGCAGGAACCACTTGGAAACGCAACATATGCTGTTTTAGGGGAAGATTGTGATGTTGCAGGAAAGAGAATGGTAATTATTGGAGATGGACCCATAGCCCTTTTTGCAATCGGAGTTGCAAAGGTCTCAGGTATTACAGCATTATTTCATATTGGAAAATATGATTTAAATATGGAGATAGGAAAAAAGATGGGTTCAGATTATCAATTGTATGCGAATAAAGAAGATATAAAAAGGGTTGAATTTATAAAAGACCATACAGATGGATTTGGAGTAGATATTGTTCTCGATATGGCAGGTTCGCCACAGGCGCTTGATGAAGGCTTTAAAATGTTAAGAAAAGGAGGAAGGTTTACTGCTTTTGGGGTTGCGGCAAAGTCTCCCTGTCTTATTGATTATAACAATGGTATTGTCTTTAAGGGTGCGCAGATTCATGGAATATCTGGAAGGAAGATATTCGATACCTGGTATAGAAACAGAAATTTCCTTGCATCTGGTCTTCTTGATATTTCACCAGTAATTACACATCTTTTTTCCCTTGAAGATTACGAGAAGGGTTTCAATGAGATGATGACAAGACCGAGAAAATCAGCAAAGATTATTCTTTTTCCAGATGAAAAGGAATTGGAGCAAGCAAAGCAAAGGATGAAAAAATAAAAAAAGGAGGTTAAAGATGTTTGGTAAAATGAAGGAAGACCTTAAAAAAGAGATTCAGTCAATAAGAGACGGAGGTCTTTATAAGGCAGAAAGAATAATAATGACACCACAGGCAGTAGAGATAGGGGTAAAAGGAGGAGAAAAAGTTCTTAACTTCTGCGCAAATAACTATCTCGGTCTTTCAAGCTATCCACAGGTTATCAAAGCGGCACATGAAACGCTTGATAAATGGGGATATGGAATGAGTTCTGTCAGGTTCATCTGCGGCACACAGGATATTCATAAAGAACTTGAAAAAAAGATAACAGATTTCTTACAGACAGAAGATACCATTCTCTATGCTGCTTGTTTTGATGCAAACGGTGGAGTTTTTGAACCACTATTCGGAAAAGAGGATGCCATAATTACGGATAAGTTAAACCATGCATCTGTAATAGACGGCATAAGGATGTGCAAGGCACAGAGGTTTATATTTAATCATGCAGACATGAAAGACCTTGAAGAGAAATTGAAAGAGGCACAATCTGCTAGGTATAGAGTAGTTGCAACAGATGGTGTTTTTTCCATGGATGGAGACATCGCAAAACTGGACGAGATGGTTCCACTCGCCGAGAAGTATGATGCTCTCATGATGATAGATGATGCTCATTCAACAGGATTTATGGGAGCAACGGGAAGAGGGACACCAGAGTATCGCGGTGTTCTGGGAAAGATAGACATAATAACCGGTACACTTGGAAAAGCTCTTGGTGGAGCATCTGGAGGATTCACCTCTGGAAGAGCAGAGATTATAGAATTACTTCGTCAGCGTTCAAGGCCATATCTTTTCAGTAACACACTTGCACCTGCCGTTGTTGGAGCATCTATTGCTGTATTTGACCTGCTTTCAGAAACAACAGAATTAAGGGATAAATTGGAAGAAAATACAAAATACTTCAGGCAGAAAATGACAGAAGCAGGATTCGATATTGTCCCGGGTGACCACCCAATTGTCCCGATTATGCTTGGTAAATTCCCGGATGATGCAAAACTTTCTCAGGATATGGCAAAAGACCTGTTGGCACTTGGCATTTATGTTATAGGTTTTTACTACCCTGTCGTCCCAAAGGGACAATCAAGGATAAGGGTTCAACTCTCAGCCGCACATAATGGAGAGCATCTTGATAGAGCAATAGACGCCTTTACCCAGGTCGGGAAGAAATATAACGTGGTTTCGTAATATCGTTATGAGCGTTATTTCGTTTGGCTCATTTAACGTAAACAGCAAGTAAACCCCGCACAAGTTCTATGCGGGGTTTAGCTTGTCATTCTGAGGGAGTATTCTTTAGCAGACGACCGAAGAATGACAGCTTTTTTTGACCTGTTTAATAAAAAAAATGAGGATTCTTGGTGAAAACATAGGATGTGTTGAGAGGAAAACATCCCCAATTCTCTTTATTACCATTCTCACTACATTTCTCCTGCTCTTTCTATACCATAATGATGTGTGGCGTCCTATCAGATACTGGCTCTTTCTTAATGGGCTCATACTCTTTGCGATTCCTTTAATCTCACTCGTATTCTTAGACAAAAAGAGAGGTCTCCCACTCCGTTTTTTTTCAGGGACAGTAATAGTAATTATGCTATTATTACTTATAAAATTTACCACTGTGAGACAACTTCTGACAACGCTCAATATCCCAGTAACAAGACAGTTCTTTTTATTGATGAAGAAACCACAGGTAGTCTATCCATTGTCTGCTCTCTTTTCATTAATTGCTGTCATAATCCTTGTTCTTGGAAAGGTTGACATTCGCTCATATGGTATTACCTTGGGAAAAGTCAAATTCTGGGTTCCCATTCTACTTGTCTTTTTCTTATGTATGATTCCCTTAATATTCTGGGCGTCAAGATTACCCTCTTTCCAAAAGACTTATCCTATGCTTCCACTGGCAAAAGAGGGGATTCGTGGTTTTATTATTGCGGAACTTTCGTTTGGGCTTTTCTTTATATTCTGGGAATTCTTTTTCAGAGGGTATATGCTTTTTGCTCTTGAAAAGAGGACCGGATTTCTTGTTGCAAATTCCTTCCAGGCAATGGCATTTGCGTTTATGCATATAGGAAAACCCGAATTAGAGGTTTACAGCGCCCTTGTTGGAGGTCTTATAGTAGGATGGCTCTGCTGGCGTTCAAAATCATTCCTCCCCGCATTTTTTATCCACTGGGCAAATCAAACCATGATGGACCTCTTTGCCGTGATTAAATAACAAAAATCCCACAGCAGAAATTTTTACTTGAGATTATTAGAACATTAAACTTTTTGATAGAAACAGAAGGTTATGGATAGAGCGGGAAAATTTGAAAGTGGAGGAAAACTCTTAATCAC
>SOKM01000214.1 GCA_004375785.1 Candidatus Cloacimonadota bacterium
GCTCCATCTTTTCCCTGTATTGCTGTTCAAACATGTCCATAATGCACCTTCTTTATTCGATTCATGTTCTACCACATGGAGGTTCATACTGTGTCCTAATCTCTTGCTCAATTTGCATTCTCCCCGCTTGCTGCAAATTAGGTGTGTAATGCACCGAGACTGTGAAAGTACCAGCGCACTCCCGTTTCCAACAATCTTTTCTATCATGGGTTTCTACTCTTGACTTTACCGCAGCCGATTCGCCCACGTCGATTAGATAGTATTTGTCATCTCTGTAGCAGTGGATTGCATATATACCCGACCGGTCTTCAAGTTTATCAGTCAAAGTGTATGGACCTTCAAATGTGTACTTCCCTACTATAATGCTCATAGAAACCTCGTTTCTCTTACTGAGTTTCGCCCAATTTTTCTAAACTATAAGTTTTTTAAATTCTTCTAGCAATTCAGTTGGAGTCAAGACCTTAATATTCTCAATTTGTTTTTCCATATGTGAAAAATCCCTTTTGTTCCATGTGACCAAATAATCAATCTCATGCCAAGCTGCTGTTTGAGCGTGAACAGTATCCCCAGATGGAGTATGAAACTTAATTGCTGTGTCAACAAGACTGTCGACCAGCCTGGTTAAAGAAGTCAATTTTTTTGGTTGCATTGGTGCTACAGGTCTTATTTTGTATTTCCATGAGTTTCTTATTTTATAAAGTAGAGAGTAAGTTTTATTTTCATCATTCGTGCGCCTAATCATCGCTGAGGCTAACTCCAGAAAGGTGAAAACCGAGGTTATGAAGTTTGTATCAGGGTTTTCTGTTTCTAAAATATAATCCATAAATTTCTTAGATTCGTCGTGATTTCTCTCATCTTCGATTTCTGACGCCACTATAACATCAGAATCAATATAGATATTTATCCTTTTTTCTATTTTTCTATTTCTCTTTTTTCTTGGCATAAAATGTTACTCTTGTCCTTCTCTTGGAAGGTACTCTTGCTGTGAAGGAGACCTTCTTACCACGAGCCTCAAAAGCAACCCTCTTTTTGATCGGTTTCTTTGCTAGGAAACTAACTTTTTTCCTTCTAGCCATATATCTCTCACCCTAAAGCGTTATAGCTTTACAACTTAAATCGTACATTTTCTTCCTACCTAATTTTAACATAAAGACAGAAAGAAATTAACAATATTCTTGTTTGCCAGTGCAGTAGCTTGAACTTTTATTGCTCTAGTGCTACTTTGTTGTTATAATGGTCAACCGCAGCAAGGTGATGCTGAATATTGAGGCTAACTAATAATAGGTTAGGAGGACAAAAATGAAACTATCTTCAAGTATGGCTCGGTTAGGAACGGAGACCGCCTTTCAGGTTCTGGCTCAAGCCCAGGCTCTTGAAGCCAAGGGGGTTGAGGTGGTTCATCTTGAAATTGGTGAACCGGACTTTGATACACCTAAAAACGTTTGCAATGCCGCTAATGAAGGACTGGGGAAGGGTTTAACTCACTACTGCAACGCTCAAGGATTAGTTGAGCT
>SOKM01000222.1 GCA_004375785.1 Candidatus Cloacimonadota bacterium
CTTGATTGACAGAATAACATTATAAGTATAGTATAGTGTAGTAGGTTAAACTATACAACTATACACTATGAATAGACAAGGCAACCCCTTTCGTCCTGGTAATGGAATAATGCCACCTTACCTAGCAGGCAGAGAAAGCGAGGTCATCTGGTTTGAAAATTCTCTCAATTCTGCCCTCTTCCTTCCACAAAATCTGGTTCTTTCAGGAATCCGTGGAATAGGTAAGACAGTTTTATTAAGGAAATTTGAAGAGATTTGCGCCAAGAAAAAATGGCTCTTTGTGAGACGAGAGTTCAATAATAAACTCAATCGGGAAGAGGAGTTTCTAAATGCCCTCCTGACAGATATTATTGCAAAGACTAAAGGTATCTCTTTGGCTAAAAGGTTGAAGAAACCGGTGATAGGCTTTAGTCAAGGATATGAGGAGGATATCGAGGGAGATGTCATCTCTATTCTTATACAAAAATATAAAGGTCCTCTTAGCGATAGGTTGGAAGCTATATTAAGGAAGGTTTATGAAGCTATTCTTGAGGCAGGACACAATGGCCTGGTTCTTCTGTATGACGAATTCCATTTTCTTGAAGATGGCAAGAAAGCAGATAACTTCCCTCTTTCCTTGCTCCTTGAGAGCTTTTCTCATGTTCAGCAAGAGGGATTAAGATACTATCTTGTGCTCTCAGGACTACCTCCACTTTTTCCTAACCTGGTTAAAGCTAAGACCTATGCAGAAAGGATGTTTTCAGTAAAGAGTATAGGAAATCTTTCAAAGGAGTCTTCTGGAAAGGCTATAAGGTTACCATTGGAAAAGTCCAACATTATCTTTACAGATGAATTAATAGATACTATCGTAGAGGAAACCCAAGGATATCCTTATTTTCTACAATTCTACCCTTATTATCTGATCCAAAATATACCTAAGAAAAAAGTAGGTTTAAAAGAATTTAATGAGATGTGTCCATTACTTTTAAAAGAACTAGATGAGAGTTTCTTTTCTGGAAGATTTAACAGAGCTTCGGAGAGTGAGCAGAGAATACTCTTTGAAATGGCAAAATTAGGCCCGGAAATAAAATTTTCTGAACTAAGGGAAAAGGCAAAAATAGATAAAAACTATCTCAACCAGATATTGATAAGTCTCATAGAGAAAGGTTTGATATTCAGAGCGAGAAGGGGTAAATACAAATTTACTTTGCCTCTCCTTGAAAAGTTCTTAATAAGAAAGAGATAAAAAGAGAAATCGAAGAGGACAAAATTTGCTAAGAAAGCAGGCCTAGCAGTTGCTACTTTTGTCGATGATGTTAAAACTGCTAAAAAATGGACAAAGATAGGTGTTCAATATATTTCATTTTCTGTGGATGTAGGTATATTTTACCAGGCTTGTCATAGAATAGTGAAGGAGTTAAAAAATCTTTTAGGAAAGCAGTAGAATCATTTTATCAGAAAAATGCTAAGAAAAAAAGAGAAAAAAAGGTGGGAGATCTGTTCAAATACGAAAAAGAAAAAGCTCAAAAACTTC
>SOKM01000088.1 GCA_004375785.1 Candidatus Cloacimonadota bacterium
ATGGTGCATATGAAAGGAGAGCCATTCAAGTTCAGTAGTTAGGTCAACTGAAGAGACTACTATCCCCTGAGGCACATGTATTTTGATGGGAGCGAAGTTAAGTACTGCCCTTATTCCACAGTTAATCATATTGTCCACAACTTTCTGTGCTGTCGTTGCTGGTGTAGCAATAATTCCATAGATAATTTTATTTTTTCTAACCTCTTTTTTCATCTCCTCTATATCTTGAATCAAAATTTCCTCAATCTTACTTCCTATCACTCTTTTATCGTTATCAAAAGCATTGGTAATTATGAACTTTCTTTTCTTAAAACCCTTGTACTGAAGCAGAGCCTTTCCAATATTACCACACCCAACCAGAATTGTCTTCTGCAATTCATCAAGCCCTAAAAATGAGTTTAGAAAATTATAAAGTTTTTCAACTTCGTATCCAACCCCTCTTTTACCAAATCCCCCAAGAGTAAACAAATCTCTTCTCACCTGTGCATCGGATAAACCAAGCGCTTTTGATAATTCCTGTGATGATATTATATCCATTCCTTGTTCCTTAAACCGCTCAAGGTACCTCAAATAGTAAGAAAGCCTTCTCAAGGTGGGCTCAGGAATAATATTTTTCATCTTCTCCTCCATCAATTCTGGTTCCTTTCTTATGGTCTTTTGTCTGTATCATAGTTATACTAATTCACAAATCTGTGATTATCTTTCGAATCTGTGTGAATCTGTGTGCTTTTTTAAAACAGGGTTATTTCTCGCTTCGTCATCCTTAAGTAACATTTCAACAATCTTTTTCACTCTACCTGAAGCGTTTCCGTCAAGACAGTAAAATAATTCTTTCTTTACCTCTTCCTTTCTTTTCTCCCTCGCCTCATCAATTGCCAGAGCGTCTTCAATTGCATCCTTAATTTTTTCAGGGTCGCTAAAATGGACAAACGCATCTTTCAAAAAAACCCTGTTGTTTTCATCGAGAATAGGTGTACCATCGGAATGCTTCAATTTCTCTGAATCAAGAGTGTGAATAATACCCGTTTTTCCTGTCGCAAGAAATTCAAACATTGTGCTTGATGCTTCAGTGAGCATTGTGTCAGCTATATGAAGATATGGTAGAATCGAATACTCTTCCTTTGGAAGAAGAACTGCATGAGGAAACTTTTTTACCATCTTCTCAAAAATCCTGTGGTGATTATGGGGTGCGTACCTACCATACCAGCTGTAAGGATGAAGTTTGAGCAGTAGATTGTAATCACCTGTATATCTAAATAAAGGCTCTTTTAATTCAAAAATAGATGTAGGTTTATATGTGGGTGCATATAAAATAGTTTTCTTGCCACTATCAAAATTGAGTGAACGAAGGATATTCTCTCGGTTAAAACTATTCTTAAAAAGTGGGTCAAGTTTCGGCATACCCACCTTAAAGACCCTTGACACACCAAGACAATTTTTCTCATACAGTTTCTTTTCTCTGTACTCACCTTCGACAAATATTATGTATTTTGTTTTTTTGTCTCTTGCAAGATTCCGGTACATAATATTCTTGATTCCTGAACCATGATTAACAAAGCATATAATTGCCCTGCCAAGTTCCTCTGGATTTGTAACTGTATCTCCTGTGAAAACTACATCAAATCCTTTTTCTGATAGAGTAACATTATGGCCTTCTTTTTTGAATCTTTCAAGTATTTGCCTTTCAAGCGAATGCGTAAAAATCCACAGGTATTTTAACCTCTCTTCTCTGCAGGAAAGCCAGACATCGTACCCCGCATCCTCTTCAAAGATTTCTATCAAAGGGTCAAATGCCGCTTTATGATAAAGAAAACCTATCTTGAAAAGAACCTTTATTTTTCTTTTTTTCCCCTCCATAGACAATTCATTATACAATTTATTTTGAGGTTTGTCAAGAAAATTGTGAATTTTATCACAAACAATGATAAAACACTGTCGCTGTGAACTAACGCTCCGCTGTAATAGAACGCTGACGCTGTAAACTAACGCACTTCGTGTTGTAAAACTAACGGCTTCGCCTGTACTATAGCGTAATTGAATAATCTCGTTTGAATCGTTTAGATCGTTAACAGCATTAAACCGTTATGAAACAATCTCTCAGTTTCTGATATTCTGATGCTCTGATACTCTGTACTCTACTTCCTTCTTCTTACTTCCTACTTATCGGCTATCACCTGAAACCTGTTACCTGACTCCTGTCATTCTGAGTAATCTTTCCCATATTGACTCAGGAAGAATCTCGTCGTTACTAATGCCTGTTGCCAATTGCCTGATGACTGTTGAATGAGTGTTTTTCTCTTGAAAATGGGTGGATTTTCCTATATAGTAAAAACAATGAAAAAGATAATATTAATCTCTCTCATTCTATCTTTGATTCCTGGATTAGTCTATATACTCTGTATATCCCCATCTGTTAACTGGGAGGATTCCGGTGAATTTGTCACAACAGCAAAACATCTTGGAATCGCCCACCCTCCAGGGCATCCACTCTATATTGTCCTGTCCCATCTTTTCACAATAAAAAGAAGTTTTGAGAGCACAGCAATCTCAGTTAATATATTTTCCGTCTTCTGCTCTTTTTGGGTGCTCTTTTTCTTTTCTCTTTTTCTATATTATCTTATAAAACCCAAGAATAAAATTTTATTTTTTCTTATTCTCTTTACATCCATTTTTCTCTTTGCATTCTCAAAAACATTCTGGTATTACACAGAGATTGCAGAGGTTTACACCCTTCACACGCTTTTTTCGCTTATTATTTTTATTTCACTTTTACTCTTTTATAAAAAAGAAGGAAGATTCATTCTTCTCTTCTCATTTTTATTTGGTTTAAGCCTTGCGAATAATATTACAATTGTTTATTTGCTTCCCGCTTTTCTCCTCTTTATTTTCCTTGAGAGAAAAAATTTAGAGAAAAGATATATTCCGCTTTCTATTATTCTTTTTCTCTTAGGCATTTCATTCTATCTATACATTCCCATTCGCTCAAGATTTAATCCTGTTTTCAACTGGGGTGATGCAAGGACATTCAAAAACTTTCTCTCCCTGTTTTTTGCAAAGGATTTTTCAAAAGGTTTTTTTGCATTTGAATATGCAGAGAAATCATTCATCCCTTTTGGTCTGAATCTATTGAGAGAAATCTCATACTGGGGAATCATTCCTCTTGCCTTCGGGTTTTACAGCCTTCTCAAAAAGGAAAGAAATCTTTTTATCCTTTTCGTATCATCAATGTTTTTCAACATTTGCTTTTCATTTCTTACTGGAAGAGGACCGGATTTTGATGCATATTTTCTTCCCACAATATCTCTCTTCTTTATACTAATTGGTTTTGGAATAATGAATATCTTAATTTTTCTTAAAGAAAGAAGGGTATGGTTCTGTATCGCCATTTTTTGTATCGCCTCTTTATTACCTCTACTATTAAATTACAAGGAGAATTGCAGGAGAGGAGACTACGATGCAATAAACTATGGAAACGTGCTTCTTAACTGGCTTCCTCAAAACTCAATACTCCTGACAGAAAACACCAATGATTTCTTCATACTCACATACCTAAAAGAGATTGAACAAAAAAAGAAAATTGATATCTTTTATTTGCCTCTTTTTAAGGAGGAATGGTATGAAGAATCTATAAGGTCAGCAGGTTTTGACTGGCAAGGAGAATTAACACCACTCTCTTTTTTCAAAAGTTCGAAGAGGGTTTGTTACTACAGTCCTGGAGCAGGAATTTCTCTTCCAGTTGAGAACCTCATACCAACTGGTCCCCTCCTTAAGATTGTCGAGACAGAAGAACCTGTAAAAGCAATTGGTTTTACTTTACCTTCACCATCTTTTAAGAAAGCGAAGAAGAGATATGCAATTCTCTATTCACGATTCGGGGAATACTATTTTAAGAGAAAAGAATACCATTTTTCAATAGATGGATTTGAGGAGGCAAAAACATATGACCCCGGGAATCCTGCAATCTACCATAACCTCGCCGTTCTATACAGGAAGGTTAAGGATTTTGAAAAGGCATCTCAGAATGAAAATTTAGCAAAAAAACTGGGGTATAAAAAATAAAAAAAATCTCAAAAATTTTACTTGACAAATCTCTCGTTTTACATTAAGGTTTCAATTAACAATCTGCTTTTTAACAATGAAACAGAATAAAAAAATATTAATAAAAAAATAAAATGTTGAAAGGAGGTGAGTTTTTTTTTGAGTTTTCTCCTTGATGATTACGAGGAGATGCAGAAAAAAAAATTTTAAGCAAGGAGTGAACAATGAAAGAAAAAATTCCAATACTAATCTTTTGTTTTCTCTTTATTATTTCTGCCACTTCAGTTATCGCAAGACCGGTCAAATCAGTTGACGTACTCCTTACACCAACAGAATACGGAAAACCAAGCAAAATAATCCCCATTGCAACGAATAAACCCGAACTCCCTGAAGTGAGACCTATCCCAAAAAGAACGCATAAAAGTGGGGGTGGACCCGGTCCCTCTCCGTTTCCAGTCGATATGGTACTCGCATACGATAACGGAACCGAATTATCATCCCTCGGTGGACTGGCATCAGGGTTCCATCTCGGTGTTTGGTTTAAATCACCATCAGCATGCACATTGCTTGCCATTTACTACTATTTTGCCGCTGGTGGTGCAGTCACATACTATGTTTCGGACCCGGCAGATAGCATTGATTTTGAAAATGATTATGAAGAATACCATGGAGGTGTAAACCCCGGACCCAGCCCTATAGAAACATATCTGCACCCGGAGGTTTCGGCAACCGCACCGGATGGCTGGGACACTCTTGACATTACATCAATGCCCGATGTTGCAAAGAATGTTTTCTATGCTGCGTATATAATGGATGATGGAGCCTCCAGTCCAATCATAGACGCAGGTGTTTCCCCCCCGTATCATACTATTATGCAGCGTACTGCCGGTGGTGGAGGTCCATTCGGATGGTATTCATCCTGGCACCACGTCTATATCAGGGCTCTGGTAAGGATGTACGAAAACCCACCCCCAGGAATTGATTCATATGACAAACTGCCAAATACTTATTTAACAACGGGAAGGGAAGTAACAGCAACCCTCTCCGATTTAGGTATTCCACTCGATTCTACGGGTGTTACAGAAGCATGGTTACACTATAGTATCGATGGTGGTGCCTATGATAGTCTTTCTATGACCATCATTTCTGGCGACCCCTCTCTTGGTGTGTGGAAGGCAATACTCCCTGCAATTAATGTAGGGCAGACTATGGAATACTACATCAATTGTTTCGATATGCAGGGTCTGGAAAACCTACCAGCTATGGTTCCTGCATCCTATACCATAAAAGAAAAAACTGGAGACATCCTTTTTGTAAACGATGACTATTATGGATCCCCTTACTCTTACGATGTAATAAGTGATGTTATTCCAACGGCAGACTGGTGGGATATTCCATCAGATGGTTCACCAGATAATTCAGTTCTCAACGCTGGATACAATATTATAATCTGGAATTCCTGGGAATACTCAGGTGCCTCATTTGCCGATGCACAATCACTAATTGAAGACTACCTCGATGGTGGAGGTAATCTTCTTGTTTCGGCTATGGATATTCCTGCTGGTGAATTTGGATATTCCTGGGGTGATTTCACAACTGAGCCAGGAGAATTTCTCTACGATTACTTTGGGATTCGCGGAGGAACAGACGATTTTGCAAACCCTGATGCCCCTTCTGTTTACTTCGGAAGAACAGGAGATGAAATTACAGCAGTCTTCAACGAAGACTGGCCAATTACATCTCTCCCCTACTACTTTGTAGGTACTGGCTACAACTATGCAGGAAAGTTTGACGAACCCGTTGATACCACACAGTGGAAAGGAATTCTTTACGACGAATGGGGTTATTGCAGTGCTTTCCGATTCGAGCAGCCTGGTGTTTACAAGGTTGTATGGCTCTTTTTCCCATTCGCATACATATATGATTATCAAAGCCCTTATGATCCTGAGATACAGCAGCAGCAGGAATTAATCGGAAGAATTCTTAACTGGTTTAATAATACCCCTGCACCTGCTTTACTGGGATTAACACGGTACTATACAACGGTTACTCCAGGTCCATATCCAGTTAGCATAACCGTGACAAACTTTGTTGATTCGTTACTGTCCGTTGACCTTATTGTTTCAGCAAATGGAGTTGAGGATACGATTCCAATGACTGAAACAAAGAGTGGTGTTGAATACTCTGCCAGTATCCCTGCATATCCAAGTGAAACAGATATTTTCTACCATGTCGAGGCGATGGACTCCGATAGTATGATTTCCTCCTCAGTTACGTATAATTTCTGGTTCCTCGTCCCAACAGCCAATGTACTCTACGTAAACGAAGCGGGTGATCCACAACTTGATTATATGGATGTTCTTGATTCACTTAGCATTTCGGGAGGATACGATGTTTATGATCCTGCAGTGCAGGGAATACCCGATACAACCGTTCTACCATCCTATGCTACGCTAATCTGGAACGGCGACTGGGGTTATGGAACAGTACTCACAAAAGAAAGTGATGGAAATGTCCTGTACGACTATATGCTCGGTGGAGGAAATATCTTCTTCAACTCTGATGAAATCCTTGGATTGTGGGATGGCTGGGCAAATGTCGCTTACGAGCCTGGTGAGTTCCCATACGATGTCCTGAAGGTAACCTATATCTACAATGACATCTGCTACGATTCTGTTTATGGAATTACAGGTGACCCAATAACCGACGGCATTATAGCAGAGATGACCTTCCCTGTTACGAACTGGAACGATGAAGTTGATATAGATACCACTGCGGTAAGTATCTTTACAGATGCTGCTGTCACTACCTGTCGAGGAGTCAGATGGTCTGATTCTCTTAACAAGGTTGTCTTCCTGCCGTTTATGTATGTCGCACTTCCGAAATCAGACCAGATTACTGTTTTAGGAAATGTTCTTACCTGGTTCGGGACAACATTCAAATTTTCATCAGATGATAAAGGTATTAATATACCAAAGGTTTTTGCACTCTCCCAGAACAGACCAAACCCATTTAACGTAAGAACAAATATCTTCTATTCAATTCCGAAAAAGGCGAATGTAAGTTTAAAGATTTACAATTCAGCAGGACAGCTCATCAGGACACTTGTCAATGGTGTTGAAGAACCAGGATACAAAACCGTTTTCTGGGATGGTCTTGACAGGAATCGAGAGAGAGTCGCACAGGGAGTATATTTCTATAGACTCAGCGCAGGTAATTTCAGAACAACAAAGAAACTTTTGGTATTGAGATAAAAACGGAAAAATATCACAAAAGGAGTAAGCTATGAAGGACAAAAGATTTCTAAAGATACCATTCGTGACTGCCCTCCTGCTAATCTTTTCTATCTCAATTGCTTTTGCCGGGGTCACAGGCAAAATCAGTGGGAGGATTACTGACGCAAGCACAGGAGAGCCACTTCCCGGTGTAAATGTAGTCATTGATGGAACATCAATGGGAGGTGCAGCGAATGTTAACGGTCAATACTTTATTCTCAATGTTCCTGTTGGAACATTCTCCCTCACTGCAACAATGATAGGATATAAATCAATGACAAAGACAGGTGTTAGAGTGATTCAGGATTTCACAACCACGCTTGGTTTTGAACTTGAACAGACAATTGTGGAAGTCGAAGGTATCACTATTATTGCAAAGAAACCAATGGTTAAAAAGGATGTAACATCCACCACCCACTTTATCACAACCGAAGAAATTGAGAGAGGAATAACACATAATTATAACGATATAATCTCCGAACAGGCTGGCGTCATTTTGTCTGAAGGTGGAGCGAGCACCCTAACCGGAGGTCTCCATATTCGTGGTGGGAGAGGAGATGAAATCGCCTATATGGTTGATGGTATGTCAATCAACGATGCACTCACAGGACAGGCAGGTGCACAGGTAAATATGAATGCCATTCAAGAAGTCGTTGTTCAGACGGGTGGTTTCAATGCAGAATACGGACAGGCAATGAGTGGAATTGTAAACCTTGTTACTAAAGAGGGTAGAAAACAAGAAGGTTTTCTCAGATACACTACAGATTATCCATTCAAGAAAGATACTGCATACTATGAAAATGGTTACAAAGTTGGACCTGAGGGAGGAAACCTTTACGAAGGCTTCCACAGAGCAGAACTGAACCTTGGTGGACCTGCTCCTGGTGTGAAAGGACTTACCTATTTTCTGTCGTCAGAACTCACCTCACGGGAACACGAAAATTCCTATTATTTTCCACTCTCTAATTCGGACAGGGAATACTACTCCTTGAATGGTAAACTATCTTATGAGTTAACACCAACAATGAAGATTAAGGTAAGTGGTTTTTCAACCCGAACCCAATACGGTGAATATTGTGGTACTTATGGTCTTCCTGGAGAAGGTCAATGGTGTGAACAGGACGACAAATACAAACCGCCCTTAGAGAGAACAGCTGTTCTAATAAAGGCACAGCAGGGACACCTTGCATTCAACCAGGTGCTGAATAAATCCACATTCTACGAAGTGAACTTTGCTTATTTCAGCACCCACAGATGGGAAGGAACGAGGGACGCTGTCTTCGAAAAAGACAGAAGCCTCTGGGAGGATATGGAGTTTCTTGATTGGTGGAATTATGACATAAATGAGGCTACAAGCCCTGGAGTGAGACCTGATTCAATCGACAGCCTGGATTTCTATGTAAAGGATGAGAACGGAAACTACTACTATCCCTGGGGTGTTGGAGGACAGTCGGGAAATAATTTTGCCTTTGGAAACAGTGGAAGTGGAAGCTGGACTGAAAGGTTATCCTCTTATATCAATGGAAAGTTTGATATTACAAGTCAAATAACAAACCACCACCAGCTCAAGGTAGGTATGGAGGGAATAAAACACAAAGCAGCGCGTCACACCGGTCGTTATATTGCTAATACTATAAGCGAAGAAGCTCGTCGTACCCATGACCTCTCTAAATGCCTATATTTCGATGACTATGAATACGAACCTCTACAGGCAGCGCTATATGTGCAGGATAAGATGGAATATCCTGGATTCATTGTAAATATTGGCTTAAGAGGTGACTATCTTGATGCGAACGCTCAAAAGTACATCGACCCAACAAGGATACTTGAGGGAAAAGAAGATGCAAAACCCAAATACAAGGTCAGTCCCAGACTTGGTGTTTCATTCCCGGTAACTGAAAAAACAGTGCTCCATGTCTCCTATGGACAGTTCTTCCAGATTCCCAGACTCATAAGACTGTATGATAACGCAGAAACCAATATTGCAACAGCAACAGGTGGCTGGACAAGAATTGGGAATCCTGACTTAAGTGCACAGCAGACAACTGCATACGAATTTGGTATTGCACATGAACTTACGCCCGATGCGGCACTCTTCATAACTCTCTACTATAAGGACCTCTACGACCTGATAGGAGTCCGATTCGTTCCAGCGCTTCCAAATACCTATACACAATTCGTTACAGAAGACTATGGAAATGTGAAAGGTGCAGAATTTACTTTCTCAAAGAGGGCAACAGAATATCTTTCCGGTAAACTTGTTTATACGCTCTCACAGGCAAAAGGAACAGGCTCTTATTCGACACAGGCATATTATGACTACATCGCGAATGTGCCAATCGATCCTGTCACTGATAAACCTGTTCCGATGCCGAAATCGGATTATGCCCTTGAATTTGACCAGAGACACCTGATATCAGCAGAAGTAAATTTCAGGGTTCCGAACAAAACAGGACCTATGCTTGGTACTATTTATCCTTTACATAATCTCAATATCAATGTACTAACATCTATTGGAAGTGGGTTACCATATACAAAGAGAAATACATCTCAGTTAATAATAGGCGAGGTTAATGGAGAAAGGATGCCCTGGACATGGGCAACAGACCTGAAAATAAGAAAGGGTTTTAAACAGTGGAACCTGAACTATGCTCTCTTTGCTGAGATAACAAATCTCTTTAACATAAGGAATATCCTGAATGTCTACCCGGAGACAGGAAAGACGGACGATAACGATAAACTCTCCACATTTGACGGATACATGTCATCTACCTGGCCGCCAGATGTTGAGGACGTTATACCATCAGACCACAGCAAATATGATGAGAGAAGAGACTTTGATGGTAACGGGCAGATAACACAGCAGGAATGGTATGATTCTTATAAGATGGCATATCAGGATTTACTTAATAGCCCGTACCTGTATGGAGAACCGAGAAAAATCCAGGTCGGAATCAGTGTTAATTTTTAACCTATAAACTATAAAAACGGAGGCTATGATTATGAATCAAAAATTAGGGAAATTTCTCTTTGTAATGATGCTCTCCTGCTCTCTTCTTCTTCTATTTACAACCAGTGGTTTTTCATACAAAAAAACAGAACCAGGGCAGAGGGTATACGAACTGGAGAAAATAGAAATTAACCAGGTAGAGACATATATTACCAACTACGGACAGTACGGGCAGAACCCTGTCGGTACTGCAGGATGCCTCTGGCCCAAAGGGAGTGCAAATGCATACATCTATGGAGCAGGTATCTGGATCGCCGGTGTTCTGGGAACCGACTCTGTTGTTGTTAATGGATACAATACCGTTGGGGCTGGAGCCGAATTCATGCCCGGACCCATGGAGCATAATCAAGACCATCTCAACGACCCACAGAGTCATCCTGAGGACAGACTCTATGTAAGTACAGTAGCGGAAGATTTTGCTGAATGGCCATATGTCGACACCCTCGGAGAAAAGATTGTGCTTGGCGACCAGGATACCTGGTGTCTATTCAACGGTCATGAAGCGAGTAAACAATGTATACCAGACGATGTGACTTTGCCACTTACAGTCACGAGACATACATTTGCCTGGACACAGGCACTGCTTGAGAATATGCTCTTCTTTGAATACATCATAGAGAATACCGGAACCAACACAATCGCCGATATGTATGTCGGTCTTGGAAGTGACCTCGATATAGGAAATGCTGATGATGACCTCGTCGGACTTGACAGGAGTAGAAGCCTTGGATACACATCCTCGATGACCCAGGAAGCAGGATGGGATGCCCTTCCTCCTTACTATATCGGTTTCAGATTCCTTCAAGGTCCTGTGGCAGATGATACAGTAAGAGTAGGTCAAGACCCTGCAAACCCCGATACAATAATTCTTCCAGGGGAACGAATTCCTCTTACTGCATTCAAGAAGTTTACCAGGGATGTAGATGCAGGTAATGACCATGAGCGATACCTTGTGATGGCAGGATATGACTTTACCGTCACCCCACCCGTTTACAATCCTTTTGGAGACAGTCTCGATTCGGACCCCTCTGATAAGAGGATGGCAATGTCTGCAGGACCATTTACACTTGCACCGGGCGAAGCGGATACTATTGTCATGGCAATGATGTTTTCAAATGGTAACACAGGAGGACTCCCGTACTTACTTCAGCAGGGTGATGCAGCGAAGCAACTCTATGACCTTGATTGGGTATCACCAGGACCACCCTCCCCTCCCCCAACGATTACCGCTCTTATACCGGACAACCAGAGAATCACTATATGCTGGGATAATACTGCGGAAAAGACAGCCGACAAATACTATCCAGCAATGCAGGCAGCCGGTGACCCACTCTATAAAGAATTCGACGTTGAAGGATACATGGTCTATAGAAAGGTTGGAAAAACAGGAGAATGGGGACAAATAGCGGAATTTGATAAAAAGAATGGCATCAAACTCCTCCCTGACGGAACAGAGAATGGTGCAGATGAGGGAATACCTTATACATACGTTGATTCAATTGGCGTCTACAACGGCTTCGAGTATTACTATGGTATATCTGCATTCGACTACAATACATCAGGACTACTTGGAGATACAGTTTTTATCTCCTTAGAGGGCGGAAAGAGTGAGCAGATTGTTGTCCCGCGGTCAGACTTCGGAAATGTAATTAATGAAGCAACCTCAAATGTCTCTCAGTCTGGTGGAGCTACCCAAGCGGTCAGTTCAAACGCGACACCAAAAGGCGGCATACTGGTAACGGGTGATACATACGATGTGGAATGGCAGACTGTTAAAGAGGGAAGCGGTGAACTTCCGGTATATAGCTTTAATGTATACAATCAGTCTGACCTTACAACAACTCTACTTTCAGATATCGATGCCTTTATTGAAACAATAGATTTATTTGCGTCAGCAACAGAATCTGTAACCGTTGATACAAGTATAAGTGGCGATACAACAACAATAACCACGGTTACAAAAAATGACTCCCTTTATGCCAAACACTGGACAGGAGATTTTGTATCACCTCTATTTGACGGTATTGAATACTCAGGGTCTATAGATATCTACTTTGTAGATTCAGCACATACATTTATTTGTACACTTACTGTTGTCACCTATCCGGATACAACGGATACAACAACTATTACAACTACTACTGATACTTCTTTTGTGAAAAGCGTAGATATTCTTTTGCCAGCCGATTCCATCAAGGTAACAGCTGACTCTGGTGCTACCTACACGGACAACCTTCTCATTGCAGGCATTATGAAGAGGTGGGCACTACGAGGTGGTGTTACATACGAAATCAGATGGAAAACCATCAATGACGATACCGTTACTGCTACCATCTACGATGTTACAAACGATATTCAGGTACCGTTTGGAGAAACATGGGGTGATAATTGGAGTTTTGGACCCATCAGTTTCTCTAATCCCGATGTAAACTCTGAATATATAACATCGGATAATCTCTCATCCAGGACATACTTCTATATCTGCGGTGTAAAGTACTATTTCAACTTCATCGGAAGTGAAGCATATCCAATGAACTGGGAGACCCATCCTGTATCCGGAGATGTATGGACGCTTTACTGCTCAGGTGAAGTGGTACCCACAGAAGGGAATAACTTTACAGTTAACAGCACACCATTTACCTTTGGCACTGTTAATCTTGACAGGATAAAGGTAGTACCGAATCCATATATTATCAGGAACCCGTGGGAAGTCAGCAGTGATTATGGGATATTGAGATTTATCAATCTACCAAACGAATGCACAATAAGGATTTACACACTCGCAGGAAATCTAATCAAGACGATCGAGCATAAGGTCGAAGCAACTGCTACAAGTGCTATCCAGGGCGGAAGTGAAAAATGGGATATTCTTACAGTTAACGATCAGAGACCGGCAAGTGGTATCTACATCTATCATATCTCTACGCCAAACGATGGAGAAACAAAAACAGGAAAGTTTGCTCTGATAAGATAATGAAACTCAGAAAATGGAGGTATAAAATGATAAAGAGAATTACATTGCTTGTGGTTTTTGCTCTTCTTATCTCATCCTTATCCTACGCAGCCTTCTCCAAACTCGGAACAGCTGGAGCCCAGTTCTTAAAAATAGGAGTTGGTGCAAGAGGACCTGCAATGGCTGGTGCATTCACTGCAGTTGTTGACGATGCCTCTGCGCTTTACTGGAACCCTGCCTGCGCTGCAATGGTAGAGACAAATGAATTTCTCGTGAGTGATGTGGAGTGGGTTCTTGATATAAGAACCAACTTTTTCTCCTATGTTAAACCGATGGGACTGCTCGGAAACATTGGTTTTGGACTGACCCTACTCACAATGGACGAGATGGATGTAACCACTGTATATGAACCTGAAGGGACAGGAGAAACATTTGGTGCCCATGACATAGCTGCATCATTGAATTATTCAAGGAATTTCACAGACGTGTTTGCCTTCGGGATGAATATAAAATGGATACAGCAAAGTATCTGGAATATGACAGCGAATGGTATCGCTTTTGATTTTGGCACACTTTACAAACCTGTCTTCATTAAGAACTTCAGACTGGCATTTGTAATGACCAATTTTGGACCTGAAATGACCTTCAAAGGCGGTCAGCTTGAAACCAAGTTCAAGGAAGATGACTGGTATGGCAAAGACCAGCCCGGAGCACTTTCTGCTACCCCTTATCCACTCCCAATGGATTTCAAGATTGGTATTGCATACGATGCACTGAAAACTGAAACAGGTCTTCTCACATTTGCTCTTGATGCTTCACATCCCAATGACTCAAGGGAAATTGTCCGTATGGGAATGGAATACATCTGGAATAACATGTTCGCTGTAAGAGGCGGATACAAGTATGACCCTGATCTCTTTGAGGACAAGTTGAACGGAACTGAAGGTTTTGCTTTTGGTTTCGGCGCCAACCTACCCTTTGGTAATCAGGTAATAAAAGTGGACTACGCAGGAGAAGATATGGGTAGATTGTCTTTCATCCACAGGGTTTCAATTGGATTAGGGTTTTAAGCGGGGAACATTGGTTAATGCAAAGACGGGTTGGTATAAAAACAGCCCGTCTTTTTTTTATTAAAAAAAAACTTGACAAGAAAACAAAAAAAGGATATTATTATACAAATATTAAACAGGATAATTAGTGAACTATAAGAGAAAAAAACAAAATAATTTAAACAGGTCTCTTAAAATCCCTGTTGAAAAAAAGATGGAGGGAAAAATGAAGCAAAAAACTTCTTACTTTACACTTCTTTTACTCCTTATTCTCTTAGTTTATTGCTTCCAGTTAAATGCTGGGATAACAGGAAAAATAACTGGAACAGTAAAGGATGAAAATACAGGGGAGCCGCTTCCGGGAGTGAATGTTATGATAGAGGGAACAGTAATGGGTGCTGCAACAAATTTAAAAGGAATTTATGTTATTCTCAATATTCCTCCAGAAGAGTATTCCATTACTACCTCGATGATGGGATATCAGAGTAAAACAGTGACGAAAGTGAAAGTGAGAGCAGACCTGACAACCAGAATAAATTTCAATATCGCTCAAACCTTGATTCCTGTTGAGGGTATTACCATTATTGACATACGACCAATAATTGAAAAAGACCTCACAGAGAGCAGGCATATAGTTGATGCCGATGAATCGAAACATATGCCAGTTGAAGCCATTCAGGATGTTGTTGCTCAGCAGGCAGGTGTCATAGAGGGTCATATAAGAGGTGGTAGAGAGGGTGAGGTTATATATATGATGGATGGAGTCGCTATTGTTGACCCGCTTACAAACCGATTCGATTCATCAATACCGCAGTTTGGTGTTCAGGAAACAGCCGTCTATACAGGTGGTTTTTCAGCAGAATATGGAAACGCTCAATCCGGAGTGGTCAATATTGTAATGAAAGAAGGTGGAAAGTCACAGAGTGGTTCGATTTCCTATCAGACAAATGACTTTCGAGGTATGCAGGTCTTCCACGATTATCTCGATTACGGTCATCAGGAATCGGCGAATAGATTAGATTTCGGGCTCGGGGGTCCGGAACCACTCACCACCTACCTGCTTCCCCTTATGAATTTAAGTTTTCCTGGAAAAGGAGTACGGTATTACCTTGCAGGAGAAATGACAAATACACTTGGAAGATTTCCGCACGACGATGAGACTAAAAGAACATATCAGGGCAAGATCAGTTATATCCCTGCAACTTCAATCAAAATGGGTTTTGGAATGCTCAAACATTCCAATGATTACCATTATTATGATGTGCGGTGGAAATATATACTTGACCATCTACCGGATATCGAGAGAGATAGTGATAATTACTCCTTCTTCTTCAATCAGATGTTCGGCTCAAAGACCTATTATGAATTCAAGATAAGCAGGTATAAAACAAAAAGGCTATTAAATGTTTTTGAGGATGGGACATTTGACATCAATGGAGACGGTATAATAGATGATAGGGACAAGGATGGTATAGACGATTTTGCTGACGAAAACCGTGATGAGAGCGTTGAAATAAACGGTGAAGAATCAGGCATATACTGGCCAGATTTAAGCCAGTATCCATTCACAAGGGCTCAGGATGTGAATAAGTTCTATAAAGATGGTTACTACAGAATTGCCTGGCAGGACGATGACAGGGAGACATGGACAGCAAGGCTGGACCTCACAAGTCAGGTTACAGAAGGTCATCAGATAAAGACCGGATTTGAAGGAAAATATTATGAACTCTTTTACTACAGAGCAGATATGGCTTCAGGAGGGAATGTCTATATGGACAAATACAAAAATTACCCCCATTCGACAGCCTGCTATATTCAGGACAAGATGGAATTCGAAGGTATTATCGTCAATGCGGGTTTCAGATTTGATTACTTTAATGCGAAAACATCCTATCCGAAAGATAAATTGCACCCTGTTCCAGATTCACTTATTACTTCAGGAGGTGTGATAAAAGACCCTGTAGAGACAGACCCCAAATTCCAGCTCAGTCCGAGAATTGGGGTATCCCACCCAATTACAGAGAGGGATGTTCTCCACTTTACTTATGGGCACTATTTCCAGACACCCCCCCTCTATATTCTTTACAGAAATGGAAATTACGATTTTTCCGGAGCTTTTCCAATGGTCGGTAATCCCAATATTGACCAGGAAAAGACAGTCTCTTACGAAACAGGTGTGAAACATGCTATCACCAACTATGCTGTAATAGATGTAACGGGTTTCTATAAGGACATTTCGGGTTTGACCGATACAGAATCAATTTACTACACTGCAGCAAACTATTATACAATATATAGAAACACGGATTATGGAAATGTAAGGGGTATTGAAGTAACCTTCTGGAAAAGACCCGAGGGACTATTCAGTTACTGGTCCGGGAGTATTCATTACACATATTCTGTAGCAAAAGGAAAGAGTTCTACGACAAGGCAAAACTATGATTACGTCTGGGCGGGATATGTTGTTCCAACAAGAGAATATCCCCTTGACTGGGACCAGCCCCACACACTTAATGTGAATGTCGACTTTCGTGTTCCACGAGATGAGGCACTTTTTGGCATTCGTTTCCTGAACAACTTTGGTTTTAATATAATTACAAACTATGGTAGTGGACTGCCATGGACACCTCCTTCCAGAACAAGAATTCAGTTAATAAATGCCGAGCGAAGACCCTGGACCCTTTCGACGAATGTAAAAATAAACAAGGATTTCACTATCTTTAACAAGTTCTCTCTCTCATTTATGACCTATATCTATAATCTCTTTAATAGAAGCAACCTTCAGGACATAGCGAATGCAGAATGGTATAAAACATTTGGTGACCCAGAGGGTCAGTATAAGGATGAAACCGTATGGTCTGAAGGAAGGTTAATAAGATTGGGCGTTGAACTCAACTGGATGCTTGGAAAATAGAAGGAACATAATCTGTGTAATCTAACAAAAATCTGTGTAATCATGTATAATAAACATTATACCAGGAGGCTGATATGCGTAAGTTTAACATAACAATATATATCCTTTTCGTGTTTTCTCTGGTGCTCTTAATCACTACTTCTCTTGGAAGGGTAAAAGACTTGCATCAGGAAAACGGCTCTCCAGGTTCACGAGCACGACCACCCCAGGATTATAAATCACATACAGTCGGCGATGTATGGAGCATGCAATCCAACTTTGGAAACTATGGAGACCCCGATGCTGGAGCCAATGGTAGACCTTCTTATGATTGGCCAGGCGGAACACAGAACTACTATCAATGGGAAGGAAGACTCTGGCTCGGCGTTGCTGTTGGTGCTGACACACTCGTAAGCCATGCTGATTTCGGAAATTACGAATGGTCTCCGAGCGAAGAAGAGCCATCAGGATGGGGATTCGTTGGTAAAGGTGGAACCTCGATGTGGGATATAAATGCAGTCTACGACGACTGGGACCCCGCCCTGAATTCTGGAAGAGCAATAGGTATCAAGGTTTTTTCAAAAGCAATGTCCTGGTCGGTTGACAAATATAATAATTTCTTTGCTTACGAATATAAGATTGTTTATATGAAGGACAGTTCAGATATATCATCAGCACCGGATGTTTTAGAAGGCGTCTATGTCTCCTGGTGCTGGGATGCAGATATTTCCAATGAGGATGCTACGGACTGTAATATAGATGACCTTGTGGCGTTTGATGGATGGACAAATGGGGAGTGGGCAAATTTTACCACAGTCCCTATCCCTTCTGATAACTACACAATTCTTCCTGATACAACAATCGATGAGCCAGATGGCATTCCCGACCAGTACACAATTTTTGGTGATGAGTTCGATGAGATAACGCTCAATGGCGATACTATTATCCTCCCAAGAACAATGTCTTACTTATTTGATGGAGACGACCCTACATCTCCTGAGAACGATGAAGGAGAGAATGGGGCATGCGCAGGTTACATTGGTGGAAGAATAATCTATGCACCACCAACCCCTTCTGACTCCATCTTTATAGGGACCAATGGAGATTCTTGCAGAATCATCAGGGCTTATTCCCATCAATGGTGGAACTGGGAGAATGACCCTGGAACAGATGTAACCAAATATCAGTATATGACTGCGACTCATTCAATGAGTCTCGGACATAGATTTATGCCCCATCCTTTTGATATTGGTGCTCCAACCTTTGACTACAGATTTCTTCTAACTATCGGACCTCTTACTATTGCAGATGGAGATACTATAGAACTTGTTTTTGCATCAGGTCTTGGACAGGGTCTTAATGGGGGTGTGGATGAATACTGGAAAAGGGGCTACCTACCAGGAATAAGACAGGTTATGGATTATGCCCTGAAGGCATACTATATGGGCTCGATGAAAAGTGACCCTGCACATCCAAGTGCACCGAGCGAGGATGCACACTGGTTGATTCCTGTTCCTCCAGAGGTTCCAAATTTGAATTACAGCGCAGGTAATGGTGTCATAAACCTGATATGGGATGATATTGCAGAGAAAACACCCGACCCCATGGATGGGATAATGGATTTCAGGGGTTATCGTATCTATAGAAGCAAATTCCGTGTTGGAAATTGGGAGATGGCTGCTGAGTTTGGCTCTACAGACACTGTTTTGCCCGGTTATGTTCACACATATACGGATTCAACAGCAGACCCGGGTTATCCCTATTACTATTGTGTAACAGCCTTCGATGCGGGGAGAGACTCAACCCCTGAAAAACCGGCTATCCCATCATTAGAAAGTGGAAGAACAAACTATAAAAAAGACCCTAATGGTGCAGAGGTTCCGGTGTTCATTCCCACACAAATGTCTCAGGATGTAAAGAAAATCAAGGTTGTTCCAAATCCGTACATTGGCTCAGCAAGATGGGAGAGACAGTACGAAGGTGAATTTGTATCAGGCAACAAGATAGAGTTTATAAACCTTCCTTCTCCTTGTAAGGTTCTTATCTATACGTTAAGCGGTGACCTCGTTCAGGAAATCTCACATTCTAACCCTAACGGAACCTGTTACTGGAATCTCAAGTCAAGAAACGATAGGAATGTCGTAAGCGGACTCTATATATACAAGGTTGAACAATTTGATAATAATGGTAATTATATTGACAGTAAGGTTGGAAAATTTTTAATCCTCAGGTAGCCGCAGGCT
>SOKM01000189.1 GCA_004375785.1 Candidatus Cloacimonadota bacterium
CCTTAACGCACGAATTATACTGTTGCTTCCATACATCATAAATCTGTGCGGGGGATTGATTGATGTCCTGCTCAATCAAATTCCACATCATACCGCCGGTGGCCTTCGCCCAACCCAAACGGTATCGCTGATTAATATTATCCTTAATCAGACTATCCTGTGCCCAGAAACCACTATGCGTAGCATTACCCTCGCTACTAAGAGTCACGTGACCCTCCAACGCCTTTCCTACAGTCTTGACATTACCCCTGAAAAAGGTATTGTAAAACTGATAATTGGAATAGGCATAAGTAGCAAGCGGTGGGTTTTTACGTCTAATATCCCAGAGAGTGGCGTAGGCAACATCGAGATTTTGACTAAAAGTCACTTCAGCCATATTAATTTTCCTTTCTACGAGTTCGTTCTAAATATCTCCATAGCCTAAAGGCTAAGTCAGGGTCATCTTTTAACATTCCACCAGCAGGGTTACAAACATTACATAATAACCCTTTATTTTCACCAGTAGTATGGCAATGGTCTATACATAAATCCACATTAAATAATCTGTAACTTTCTTTTTGTGTCATACCACAAACTTCACACTGATAATTACGCACAGCAAAAAAGTTATCATACTCTTCAATAGTCATTCCGTGATTTCGAGCATTTGTTTTACGCCGAGTAGTATCCTTACTATTGTATTTACGCCTGGTGGCTAAAATACTCTCTCTGTTATTACGTACATAATCTAATCTACAATCCCGACATTGACTATTTTTACCATCTTTAGCACTGGATTTATTATAAAAACCAGAAAAAGATTTTTCCTTCTTACATTTAGAACAAACTTTATTGTTATTAAATTCCATATTTACCTTTTATTCCTGCCTTCCTTGCACCCTCTCGCACGACTTCGGCTTGACGCTCCTCCTCACTCTCGTACGTCTTAACGGTTTCCTTACCAGAACGCTTCGCCGAAAGTTTCTTTTCGTGCTTCTTCAAATCCTTTATTAAATTACGCTGCACGTCCTTCTCCAAATGTGCTCCCTTGTACCAAGTCAAAGCAATTTCCATTGCATCCTTAGTAGGTATCCCACTTTGGACAAATGGAAAAGCCTTTTCCCACACTTCTCTACGGGCATTCATAGCAGGCGATGTAGGCACAAATTGACCCTTCTTAGGGCCAGCAGGATATTTTAAGAGTTCATCGGTTTTCCCGAATATCTCAAACTCCTTGCTTGCCTCATCGAACACTTGGTTGACCGTTTCAACAAGAACAGCCTCTTCCTTGGTAGTTCTCTCCTTATCCGCTTCTCCTATACTTTCCTTGATTGCGGCAAGCTCCTTCTTTATTGCAGCCAGTTCCTCATTTGTGGCTTCTTTCTTAGCAGTATCGCCGGCAGCTTTGGCTTTAACCTCTTGCTTAGTCTGGACTTCACCAGATTCCGACTTAACCTGCTTTTCCTCCTTGTTTAACAACTCTGGTATTAATTCAAGTAATGCAGCATCATCAAGGTCGGACGCAAACTCTTTAATCTCATCTTCTGTCCAACCCTGTTCTAAACAAGCGTTAGTAAACGCATCTGGTATCTCAGTACCGTCTTCCTCTTTAGCATCAGGGTCAGGTTCACCCAATACTTCTCTCTTTATCTTTGCAACAACCTCTCCCCCATCTTCTTTCTCCCCAGAAGATGTGGGAACATCGTCTATTTTAACATCTAAAGTTTTAGTATCTACTTCTTTAGTATCCTTCTCCTTAACATCCCCCTCCAACTCAGTAGCGGGGTCGTCTGCACTGGCAATATAGCTATTAAATTCTATCTCTTTATCTGCCATTATTTAGCCTCGCTTTCCTTTTTATCACATCCACAACTTTTCTGTGCTGGGGAACGCTTAAAGTACAAGTTACTACAGATTAAACACCTATGCAAAATACCATAGGATTCCAACAACTCATTAACCTGTTTGGTAACTAACTCTTTGACAGTTGCTTCGTAACTTTCCACTTCGGGTTTCTTCTTCTTGTTTCTATCCTCTGGTGTCTTGGCCCCAGGCCATAATTTCTTACATTGCCCACAAATACCACCCTCCAGAGTTCCTGACTTGAATCCCTCAGAAAGACATACAGTACATTTGTTTTCTTCCATTTTCTATCTCCTTTAATCTTCCAAAGCTAAAATCATATTCTCACTTATTATAATATAACCTTCATCCCCTATGACTGGGTAGTCTCCTAAGTGCGGAGGTGCGGGAGGGAATATCACAATATCCCCCTCATTAATATCCTCCTCTACTTTTGGGCCAACACTAATAACTTTACCCCTTAACCAAACATCCTGAACTACATCAGGCATCACAATCTTTCCAAGTTGGTCTTTAGATAACTGCTTAACTATAATGTTCTTATATGTTGGTTTCATCTAACTGTCTCCTTAAAAAATTTTATTGTCTCCCCTTAAAATCATCAGGAGAGAACTCCTCATAATTACACTGCTTCATAAGTTTCAACTTCTCAGCACGATTTTTTATTAATGGGCGGTAACTGTGACCAAATTTTTTCCAATCACATTGGGGCGATAATTTTCTTGCATCTTCAATTTGAGTTTCTGAAACCCCAAGCGTAACAGAATAGCGGGGATTTTCCCCGTAAGCAATGTTTACTACTTCTTTTTTTGTATTGGGGTCATTGACAGAATATTTTTCAACACATTTCCCAACTAAAATAGTTCCACAAAGGCCACAATCACCATAACTACCTCTACCAATATGCTTGAAATATTTGTCACATTTAGGACAATATGCTCTTACAACATAAGTTGCCACCGCTAACCCCCACTAAGAATTAAACACCAAAATTTTTATAAAAATTGCTGGTAATACCCAAAGAGGCCAAAAAATATAACCAATAACAAATACTGTTATTATATCACTGATTACTCTTTTAATCATTACGCCGACCCCACTATGAGATAGTCAACTGTGCAAACCTCCGTACCATCCTCATTCTTTATAAATATATCATCAGTACCATCTGGTTTTATAATCCGACACTCTCCCTCAGCAACAGATTGGGTTTCAGCAAATGCACCTGCATTGGCACAATCTACATCTATAAGAAGGTCATTAGATGTTGCTTTTATAATAACCAGTTCTACCGTACTTATCCCACAGAGATTCAAAGCCTCAGCAGTATTGGTGGTTGCCTGAATTTGTCTATTGAGAACTGCCTTTATGATTGTTCCTGTTACTGTAAACTTCTCAAGAAACTGCAAACCCTCACCCAATCCAGTTACATCTGCAATAATACTCACATTACACTCTGCTGCCATTATTTTATTCTCCTAACCCATTTCTTCGGAATATTAAGTACCCCCATTACACTATTATCTTTTGTATCGCCCTGAGTATGAGATACTATAATAAAATTTTTACTCTCTCCAAGATATAAAGCATTTGTTCTGCAAAAAGCATTGTTAGATTCTTCCATTGCCTTTTCAGAAGTAGTCCACCCATCTGTTGAATAAGCATCAATCCATTCAATATAAATTTTGTCCCCGAAGGACTTTTTAATCTTCATCTTTTCTTTCTTTTAAGTCTTTTACGCCCCACCATAAACTCACGGTATTTGTCCATATTAAGAATAGCAAAATCCTGTAAGTTTTTTAAAGTCATCTCCGGAGTATATTTTTCAGCCATGTTTCTTCTTCCGCTTTAGGTGCGTACCAGTTATAGTTTTCTTTTGCTGAGAAGCATAAAAAACATCCTCCCCTTTTTCCTTACCATACTGTTCTTCCATTGCTTTCTTTATCTTATGACCTTTTCTTGTCAACGGCATTACTCTAATCCCTCAAGATACTTAATAGCATCATACTTTTCAAGTACCGCTTCAATAACCTCTGCTCGAACAAGATAATTCATTCCCTCAGTGGCAGGAAAGATATAATGCCAAACAAATATACCTAATATATTTCCATTTTTATCAAAAATAGGACACCCTGAGTTTCCACCATTCAAAGCAGCATCAGTAATTATCATATTTTTAGTGTTGGTATGATTGTCGTGCATACCAATAGCAGATATAATACCTTTAGTTAAAACAGGAAAAACCCCAAATGGATTTCCATATGCCCACACTTCCTCACCAAGTTTAGCATTATCAAAAGATAGTGTACATTCAACATCATTCGTATCAACCTCAATAAACCCAATATCTGCCTCCGTTTCTAAATACCAAGATTTCGCTTTATATTCTTTTCCATCAACAGTAGAGACATTAGCATCAGATATATTATCAACAAGGTGACCCGCTGTAAGAATTAAATCATCTCTTATAAATATCCCCGTTCCCTGCCATTCAGCGAACTCACCTGTATACCAATCTATCTCAGTACTAACAACCTTAATTTGAACTACATTTTGTAATGGTAAATCAAAACCAAAAATTTCATTTACTACTACAAAACCTATACTTGATACTACAGTAATTATTGCAATAATCATTAGTACGGTTATAAACCTAAACCCCTTTTTCATTTAGTCTGACCCCCTGCACTGGTTGTTCGCTTTTGCTGTTGATTCATATTAGCAGTTCTCGATTGAGGGCTACTTCCGAAAGTATCATTCTGTTGTCCAGGGGACTTGCTACCTACATTCGGCCCTTTAGGTCGCTGCTGCTGTCCAAGTGGTTCCATCATATAACCCACGCCATCCAACTCATGGGGGATTGCAGTACGGTAGAATTGGTTAAAGTTCTCAAATCCCATATAGTCACTAAGTATTCTTGTAACAGTAGGCACATCAAGTTCAGCACCCTGTGCCGCAGCAAACTGGTATGTTGGCAATACCCATTGAGTCATAAAGCCCATAAGCTTCTGAGCCATTACTTCTGGTGATGTCCTCTGCGTAGAGTATGGCATAACCTTAAACACAAAAGAATAGAAATCCTCAACTCTATCAGCAGAAGAAAACACCTTTGGCAAATCACCCACACCTGGTATATGGTGCATTAGTGGTATATATTCAGACGGGTCTTGCAATACTTTATAGGCCAACTTATTTATAATACTCGTCATAAATCCCTGAAAACGAGTGTGCATATTATTTACAATACGAGAAGCATTTTGAAAGACCATCTGTTCTTGACCCAATGTGGGAGATTGTGACCCCCTCCCCGCAAGAACATCTGAACTGGCCCCTGTCTTAGTAAATGATTGTTCTGCAAAGTTCATCCAATTATAGTTCTCTGGGTTCACCCCGCCAAACGAAAGTTTAACGGCACTCTCTTTTGGATTGTCTACTTCTAAAACATCAAGGTTCTTGGCTGTTACAATCTTTTTACCAAATTCCCTGCTCTGTGGCGTAACTGCAATTATGTCTTTTTGGCTCTCGGCCTGCTCCCTTGCGGTCTTAGCAAGCACATTCATTGTAACATCCAAATCGTGCCACGCCCACGCTGGGGGTATTGGATATG
>SOKM01000354.1 GCA_004375785.1 Candidatus Cloacimonadota bacterium
AAAACCAATGTGAACAAGGCCGATTGGTTTATCCTTTGTCTCCCCCGTTGGTCCTGCAATGCCCGTGATAGAGATACCATAGTCTGCTTTCAATAAATTTCTCACTCCTTCAGCCATCCCTATAGCTACTTCACTACTTACTGCCCCTTTCTGTTTTAGATCTTTTTTATCGACCTTCAATATCTGTATCTTTGCATCGTTTGAGTAGGAAACTACACCACCAACGAAATAGTTTGAACTTCCCGGAATATCTGTTATTCTCTTCATAAGAAGACCTGCTGTGCAGGACTCTGCGATTGAAAGCGTTTTTCTTTGCATTAAAAGAAGCATACCAACGACCCTTTCGAGGGTCTCATCGTCACTACCACAATAATAATCTCCAACTTTATCAATAATAGAATCTGTCTTTCTCTTAAGTTCATCCTGTGCGTTTTTTAGGGAAACCGACTTAACGGTAACTCTTAGATCCACACCTAAAAAAAAGGGGAGGAAAGCCAAATTTTCTGTTTTTTCTATATCTTTCAATAGTTCATAAAGCGAAGATTCAGAAATTCCTGTTGTATGAATAATTTTTGAGAGGATAACTTTTTTCCCGTTTTTCTTCTCAAGGTATGGTCGAACAGACGTATTAAAAATTGCCTTCATCTCTTCAGGTACACCGGGGAGGAGGATAATGACTGCATTTTCTTCCTCAAAAAGGAGTCCCGGCGCCGTGCCAAGTGGATTATCAAGAATCGTTGACCTCTGGGGTATGAGTGCCTGGGTGGTGTTGACCTGGGGCATTTCAACCTCCTTTTTTCTGAAATGTTCCTTTATCTTAAGGAGAAGATTATCATTCAGAACTAATCTTCTCTTGAGGAAGGAAGAAATGGACATTTTTGTAATATCGTCATGCGTTGGACCAAGTCCTCCAGTGAAAATAACTAAATCTGCCATCTCAATTCCCTCTTTCAGAGATTTTAGTATTTCATTCTTTATATCAGGGATAACAATTTTTCTTCTCACTTCAATCCCAAGTTTAAGAAGTTCAGAGGAAAGGAAGGAAGAATTTGTATCTATGATAAATCCAGAAACTATCTCATTCCCTATTACAATAATTTCAGCCTTCAATTAAATCCCTCTTTACTTTATAAAGTTATAAAAAAATATAAAAATCCAGAGGAGTATACTTGAATACATCCCTGCAATAACATCATCTATTACAACCCCCCACCCCTTTTTCAACCTCTGAGATTCTTTTATTGGATAAGGTTTCACAATATCAAAAAATCTAAAAAGGAGAAACCCTATCAAGAAAAAAAGTGTTTTCTGGGGAATTCCGAAAAGTGTTATAAACATCCCGACAGATTCATCTATCACTATCCTTCTACTATCCTCGCCCCAGAAAGTTTCTAATTTAGTAGAAATCCAAACCCCGAGAATAAAAAAGGTAATTATTAATGTAAGGTAGAGCAGGGAAGATTTCAATAAAAACCAGATAATTACGCATACAATGATTGAAGCAGCAGTTGCAGGTGCAAGAGGAATATAACCAACACCAAAAAGAGTTCCTATTAGTGAGTAAAAGATTGGCGCTTTTTTCTGACTTCTGTTTCTACCTACCATCCTTTTCCCGTTTCTTCTATTCTCGATTTTCCAACTTTGCTGTAAATCAATTTGTTTGTATCAATAACCACTGCAGGAAATTCATTAAATAATATGACTCTTTTTGCGTAATTTTTTAAAAAAAATTTGTTCAATCTATCAGCAACATCTGTTCCCTTACCTGGTTCAACCTGAAAAATACCAAAAATTTTTGAGATAGAAATGGCAAAGTTCTCCTTTTCTGAATTGAGAAGAAGAATAAATTTACTTTTGTTCTCGTTACAACGGAAGAGTTTAAAAATGTTAAGGTAGGGAATAATATATCCCCCAACTTCAACTATTCCTTCTTTAATATTAATACTTACTTGTTTTTTTTGAATAACCTGGTTGATAAACTTGACTTCAAAACCAATCAAAAAGTCACAAATCTTGCAGATAAGAATCTTTTCCTTACCATTCATTAGTGCTTGGGACTCACTTTTATTTCTTAGTTTCTTTTTCTATTTTCGGATTCTTAGAGACTTTGAATTTTGAAATGCTGTCAATCAGATCATTTACCTTCTGGGAGAGAGATTGGATGCTTGCACTCATCTCTTCTGTAGAAGCGGTCTGTTCTTCTATGGAGGCAGAGACTTCTTCAGAACTTGCTGCGGTATCCGATGCAATTGAAGCAATTTTTTCTACAGCAGAAACGAGTTGATTGGTACTCTCATTTTGCTCTGCTGCTGATTCGTTTACTTGGTTAATCATAGTGGTCACAAGGGTAACAGTCTTTGAAATTTGCTCAAAATCTTTTTCTGATTTATCAACAAGCATCCTACCTTCTTCTGCCTTTTTAGCTCCTCCCTCTATCATCCTAACAACCTCTTTAATACCTTCTCGGGTGCTGTTTATCAACAGAGAAACCCTTTCCACGGAGTTGGCGGACTCGATTGCGAGTTTTCTTATTTCTTCGGCAACGACAGCAAAACCTCTTCCATATTCTCCCACCCTCGCAGCCTCGATTGCTGCATTCAAAGCGAGTATGTTCGTCTGTTCTGATATATCATTTATAAGGTTTAATATCTCTCCTGTCTTTGCAGAATCTTCTTCAAGTTTTCTTCCGGTAACAGATGATATTTGTGAACTATCATATATTTCTTTCATTTTCTCGAGTGTACCTATAGATGCCTCCATCCCCGTAGATGCGGCTTCGTTTGCCTCCCTTGCAGAGGTAACAGCCATTTTCATCTGGGAGGTAATGCCTGAGGTTATCGAGGAAAGTTTTTCAATCTCTTTGTAGATATCATTGCTTTTCGTTGATTGTTCCTGCGCCCCATGTGCAACCTCATTAATGGTAGAAGAAATCTCCTCTATCGATGCATTTAATTCCTCACTCCCGGACGCAATTGCTTCTGACTCTTTTATAATAGCATCGGTCAGAGAAAATATAGAACCGATTAATTCCTCGAGCCTCTCTATGAATCTATTAAATGCTTCGCTTGTCTTACCAATTTCATCCGGGACAATAACGGGTAACCTCATAGTGAGGTCTGCCTCTCCTTCTGAAAGATCATTTGCATTTTCCCTCATCTTATGAATTCTGTAGACGATACTGTAGATAGAGAGAAGACCGAGTGAAAAAGTTGCAAGGAAAGTTATTAAAAATGCAGCTATGTTTTTACCTAAAAACATGCCTACTAAGAATGATAATAGAAAAATTAGAGTGAAGGATAAATAGAGCTTCTGTCTGATTGAAAAAGTAAAAGGGAATTTTTTGACATTCTCTAAGCTAAAGCCTTGTCCTGCAAGTTCATACATAAGGGAATTGAGAAAGATATCACCGAGAAGTAGACTTATGAATGAGAAGAAGAGTCCGATAACAATTGTTGAAATGAGCGAAAGAAGAAGTAGATTACTAATCGAATACTGCAAAATTGCAAAGATTATGATAACGAGCCCGATTATAAGGAGGTTTAGTAAGATGTGATAAGATAAGATGTAAGGTTTCTTTACAAGATTGAGCCATTTCGTTGTTACATCGACATCCTGCAATTTCTGTTTGAAAATGTTTCTTGAGGATAAAAAATGGGAAAAGAAATGAATGATGGATAGGATAATCCCAAAGGAAAAAACAATAGAAGAAAGATATATTATCTCTGGTCTCGACAGCATTAAGAATGAATTAGTAAAGAATAAAAGCATTGGAATGGCAAAAATAAGTGAGATTAGATTTACCGTTACAAGATACCAAAATATTCTTTTCTTTTCCATAAATCCTCCTTATTCTAACTTATAGTTCTTTAGTATCTGGACTATGTCGACAATAGCTACTAATTCTATTCCAAACTTGATTATTCCTTTAAGGTAAGAAAATTCATCTTCAGGGTAGATCATAGGGACTTCAAAAATTGAAGACGGTTCAATATCTTTTACGCCTTTTAATTCATCTATAAGAATTCCATATATCTCTTTGTTCTTACTTGTTATAAGAATGGTTTCGGTTCCATTAGCAGGAAGCCTATCCTTTAGATGGAATTTATTAGAGAGGGAAATGACAGGTATTGTTTCTCCACGAAGAGAGGCGACTCCCACAATAAAATCTGGCATTCCTGCAATCTTCTCCTTAACCTCTGTCTCTATTATCTCGTCTATCATAGAGACATCGATACCATAATATTCGTTTGAAAGTCTAAAAAGGACAATTTTTTTCAAATCATCCTTTTTTTTATCCTTTCCCGTCCCTGAGGTAGCCTTTTTAATAATATCTCTTCTCTTCTCTAACTTCTCCTCTTTAAACTCCTGTATAGGTTCTGCATCGTGCGGAGGCGCTTCTTGCACTTCTGCCTTTTTGGGTTTTTCAGAGGCAATATCGAGCATCTTCTTAAAACTAATTTTTTTCTTCACCCTCTTCTCCAACACCTAAATCTACCGCAACGTCTCTGATAAGTTCAGCATCAATAACCTTTTTCTCAAGACTATATGCAATAAAAAGCCCATTCTCACAGATGTTGTTTATTACTCTTGGGATGCCTTTACTCCTTTTATAGATTTCTAAAAATGCATTATCTGTAAAGATTTCAGGCTGAGTTAAACCTGCATAAGTAAGGCGATGTAAAATATATTCTTTCGTTTCATCCTGATTCATTCCTTCAAGATGATACCTGACCTGAATTCTCTGGTTAAACTGCTCGAGTTTTCTTATCTTTTTTTCAAACTCTGGCTGTGCGAAAAGAACTATCTGGAGATATTTTCTCTGGGGGGTTTCATAATTCGTAAGTAGTCTCACTTCCTCAATCAGGGTGGGAGTGAGAAGTTGTGCTTCGTCTATGACAAGAATATTTTCCCTTCCTTCATTGATATTCCTCTCAAGAATATCTTCAAGCAGAAGGAGGTTACTATATCTGCTTCTGTAATTTTTTTTCTCTCCAAATCCGACTAAAATGGTCCGTAAAAACTGGTTTTGTGAAAATTTAGGATTAATAACAAGAGCCCTGCTGTATTCTTCCTCAGGGAGAGATTCCAGCAGCCTGATTGAAAGAAATGTCTTTCCGCAGCCAATCTCGCCTGTTATAAGGGATATCCCTCCTTTTACTTCCTTGATATGATAAAGTAATCTTGCAATAGCTTCCGTAAATTCACCTGATGGGTAAAGAAATCTTGAGTCAGGTGTATTCAAAAAGGGTTTTTCTTTTAACCCCCAGAATTCCTCTATCAATCTTCATCCTCCATATATCTCTAATTTAGAACGTGATTTATGTAAAATATAGGCATTTTTCGTCTATTCCTCTTTTGCATCAATTTATATTATCACAAAAATAAAATAAGTCAAGAAAAAACAACATTAACAGGGATTG
>SOKM01000021.1 GCA_004375785.1 Candidatus Cloacimonadota bacterium
TGAGTTTGATATATTCACCGGCAAGTTTGGCTGCCTGTTTCTCATCTGTGATAAAATACTCAGGGGAGAGAGGACAAGAGATTACAAACGGGCAGTATTTACACTCAAAATTTGATGGAATTGGTTTTGGTTCTACTTCAAGAATTCTTTCCACCTTTTCTATCTTTTCCATCAGTTGCTTTGCAATCCTCGTATAATCATCCAATCCCTGAAGTGTATTTATCCATTCAAGCCTTGCGAATCTCACAAAATGGATTCCCACCTTAACTTTTAATCCCATCCTCAAGAAAGGCAGAGCATAGTACTGCAACTGTTCGTGATGTTTTGGAAGAACTTCCTGGGAGAAAGAAGTTTTGTGGTCGATAATATCTCTTTCTCCCCGTCTTGTAACCAATAAATCTGAAATCGTAGTAAAGGTCTTTCCACCAATAATTATTCTTATTTTCTGTTCTGTGCTGAATTTCCCCTTGATGTTTGAGAATACTTTCTCAGGGTTGCCATAAATCTGAATATAATTGGCAAGTAGGGAGAAATCCTTATCCTCTCTGGTTAATATCTCAGCAAGAAGTGAATGAATTAACCTTCCAGTATCAGTTTCTTCAGCAGGAAGAACTTCTACTGGGTCATAAGCCATTGTTTTATGGATTCTACGAGGACAGTTCAGGCTCAGGAGACTAAACGAGAACCTTTTCTTTTGTCTCTTCTCTTTTTGACTTTTCATTGTCCACTCCTCCTTTGTTTCTGGACACATCGGTTTCTTTTTTTGCAGAAGTTCTACTTTTGATGAGTTCTTCTATTCTTTTAATGATCTGGTCTATTCTCTCTTCAGTTGGGTTTTTATCCAGTTCTGCATCTATGAGTTTCACCTCAGCCTTGCTGAGTTTTTTATCATTCTTCAGATTCTTGATTATCTTCAACTGGTCTTGTGTAGCTTTGTTTGTCTTTATTCCTGTTGTTTGTTTTCCTTTGCTTTGAAGTGGTTTTCTGTTTTTCTGCCCTACACCTCGTCCATTGTTATCTTTCTTTTGGTAAGTGTCAGGATCATCTTTGTCAGTAGCAATATTGAAGAACTTTAAGAGAAAATACTTTTCAGCATAAGTGAGTGCTTTTCCTACTCCTTTTTCTCCTGCTATATCAACACCCTGGCCATACCAGAGACAAGAAAGTTTTTCTTCCGGGTTCTCAGCATTTATCCAGATAAACTCCATCTTCAACTCAGTGAAGTAAGTGGTCGTTTTCTTGATGTTTCCATTCTTGTCTGTATTTTCAACTGTTTCAGATATAACGTTTGTATCCAGAACCTTAGGTACAAGTAACAACCCCTGTTTATCCAGCTCACCTCTCAATGCCTCCAGTGTCTGTGAGGACGATACATATTTATACTGATACCCTTTGTTGTTCTTCTTCAGATAAGGCACTGCTTTCCGAACCTCTATCAGTTTTTGATAAATGTTCATCTTATCTAACGCTTTTGTTTCACTATTTCTGGTCATTACTTCTCCTTTTCAATCAGACATTATTGATTTTTGCTCTTTCCTTTTGTCTTCCTCTTTATTATCTTTCTCTTTATCTTATTTTTCTGGTTCACGAATCGCATTTTTTCAATTACCTTAGAAAGATTTGCATGATATTTATCTTTAGACATTTTTTTCTCCTCTTAAGATTGCTTAAAATTTTCATATACTTCCTTTTTTACTTTTCATGGGTTAATAATGGCTCGGCTGTATTGGCAATTTTGCATATTTCTTTAACCTCGATATTAGGATTTCTCAATGAGTCAATTTATATTTGATATAACAGCCGAGCCAATTCCTTAAAGATTACTTCTTCACATAAACCCCAATGGAGACAGTGCACTGGTATCTAGCGTCCAGGATCAGGATACACTTTTTATGACTCAAAAGAGCTTTCTCTACAAGGTCTCTCAAATCATCCAGTCCATCCTCTTTTGTGGATGTGGAACTGAATCCTGTTACTTTTTCACCTGAAAGATTATCAAACTCTACATTACCTATAAACTCCAGATGCTCGTTCCAGTGTTTTCCACCGACCGGGATTAGATGTCTTGAGGCTTTCACCCTTTTCCACGTTACATCCTCAGCTGATGTAATCCAGTTATCTTTTCTGCTAATCTCTCTATCAAAATAGCAGTTCAGGCAAAGTTGATCTCCATCATCGGTGAATGTATAGTAGTTTTCCCAGGTGTAGTTGGTGATGAATGTCTTTCCGCAGTCATCACAGGTGAAGAATCCTTCCGAAGGGTTTCCAAAGTACTGATCATGCTCCTCACATAACCCTATGATACCCTTTGGAACATCACTGAAGACATCATACCAGGGATAGGTATATTCAGCAGGTTTATCACACCAATCGCACTTAATCCTGATTCCATCAAGATAACCTGTTTTAACTGCTTTGTTAAGTTTGGTAGCGTTTTTAACCGCTTCCTCATTTAACCGGTTAATATCTGGAAGTGACCACATAATTATCAACCTCCTTTCTTTATCAATGTTTTTTGATTCTCATATGCTTCGATGAGTTCAGGTGAGGCATCCTCTACAGGTGTGAAACCACCGAGAACAAAACCTAACTCACCCATGCTCCAGAAGATTTCTTTGTCGTTGTATCCGTTACCATTTGCTGTATGGTCTGGAGTAATGACATTCCCAAAACAGTTCTCCAATGCCCTGACTGTGGGTCCATTATCACACGGTACCTGTTCGATCTCCTCTGTTTCGCTGTCCTGGATAACCAGAAAACCAAGTCCAGAACCCCAGCTACCTATGAAATTTATGATTTCTCCTTTTCTTATTTCCATGGTTCCTCCTTATCCAAATTTCATTATCTCTGATAAAAGCCGACAGTCCATTCCTTCTCTTGAAATTTATACGGTCTTGTGGTTCTCTTGTTATGATGTAGACATTTGATAGGATTTCTTCTTCCTTGGTTGTTACATAGAAAGGGACTGTTATACCAACTGTGGTTTTATTCCTTTTCCATCTGAGTTGTTTCTCAACCTCATCTACGATAAGCATTAGCCTATCCACTGTTCTTTATCTCCTTTCATATTTGTTGCGAGTTTATAATCGTGTGTCAATGACCTCTTTTAGAGTATGCTCTTCTCCAAAATAAAGATCTCTTTCAATCCCTAATCCGAAGGCCCCTTTAACACTTTCCATTTCCTTGAGAGAGAAATATCCCAATTCATTCGCAAACCCACGTACATATCCGAAGAAGTGATAATCTATCTCCTTTCTATGTTCATCAAGTATTGGTTCACCTTCTATAGCATACCAGGTCCAGCTGTTCCAGGGGGCGAAGAACTTTGCTATTATGGGAATATCTTCAGGATTCTTCTCTTCGGTTTCCCTGAATTTCGGGAACTTTTCCCGTAATTCTTTTGTCAATAGTTTCATTTGAGTCTCCTTCTTTAGATAAGTAAGTCTTGACTGCTTTGAACAATCTTTTACTTCCCACCTCATTGGTGATTGCAATAACTCTTGTTTGAGGAATCTTTGCATAAATCACCACATAATCCTCTTTGCTCTCTATTTTATATGCGTGAGCTATCAACCCCTTCACTTGTTGAAAGGAAGTTCTTGTTATGATGAATATAGTTGGAACAAGGTAATATCTTATTTTTCCAGCAGGGTTTTGATTTGCCATTTTAGCCTCTTATATTAGCCAGTTGTTGTTTTTAATCTTCTGCACAATGACCGCTTCCTGGTTGTTTGCTGATTTGATTTCTCTGGCTGCTGAATTAATTTTGGTAACAATATCACTTTCTCCCAGAATCTCGATTATCAGGGTTTTCTCTTTCTGGAGTCGCCAGAATCCCTCTGCTTTATAAATCGTAAAACCATCAAAATATCGGGAGATGATTTCCTCAATTTTACCCTTATTAGTGTCTTCAGTATAGATTCTGAAGGTTGCTGATTGATTTTTCATAATGTCCTCCTTACCGAATGAAAAAAGGGACCCGGGTGATAGGTATACTACCAGCCGAATCCCTTTAATGTCTTTGATGAGAGATTTTATTTCATCTTCGAAAGGATCTCCTTGACCTCATCAGTCTGATCCACCAACCAGAGGTCCTCCAATAATTCTAGCTTGAGGGTCTCAAGGGCTTTCTGCTCAGACTCAAGGTCCAACTCAACTTTGACCCTTTTGTTGACCTCCTTCTGTATTTTTGAGCCATCGACCTCTCCGCTTTCGATATTAGAATGGGAGTAGTACCCTCTGCCGGCACGCTTCTGAACTTCCTCCTCAATCGCTTCACATTCCTCCTTGAGAGTTTTATATCTCTGCGTAAGCTTATCCAATCCCAGGTCCTTGAGCACATCCTTCTTGTGTTTCTTCTCAAGGTCATCATGCCTTTTCTGCAATTCCCTTAAAGTTCTCTCGTACCGACTCAGCAGGATCTTCTCTGCCTTCTCACGGAGCTTGACGGTAACGTGACCATTTCCATTTCCGTTATTCATTTTCTTCACCTCCTTCTACTGTTAACTTTTGCTCATCTTTAGGTTCTTCAGTTGCATCCGTAAAGAGATCCACAAGGTCGCCTGTTGCTTTCTTATAGACTCTCATGCACTTTCTCACTGAAGGTTTAGTCTCTTCTTTCTCAGTAGCACTATAAAGGGCTTCTGCTATCTCTTTTTTGTCTATCAGCTCACACAATCCTTCGATAATAGCATCCTTCCCTTCTGCTCTATAGAGTTTGTTATCATCAACAGCAGGCATTATCAGACCCTTTATCTTCTGCTGGTTTTCTGACTCGAACCTGAATATTACAGGCTCCTTTCTTCCATAGAAGGAAAGGAAGATATAGCGACTATCACCACTCTTCTCTGTATACTTTTTGGCAAAGTCAATGACCTTTTTAAGAAGATCGATGGATAGTTGGATATTGAGTTGAGGACTTCCACTCGGGAATACATGCTCATATTTGGCATATTTTTCATCTATCTTCTCTATCTTGTAGTTGAATGTCCTTTTGCCTGAATCTAATCCATCCACTATCACTTTATCCTCATTCTTCGAAATCTTGAGGTACTCCTCTTTTTCTACCATTTTTTTCAATGAATTGAGCACATCAGCGGGAAGGAGAACTCTCTCCTCTGCTCCATTGTCTCCGTCATCTATTGATTCAGGATTCACGGTATCTATCTTAACAAGGATTTTACCGTCGGTAGCAACTACGGAGTCCTTCTCTACGCAGAGAAATCTTATATTGGTATCTTTATCCTTAGATAAGAAGTTCTTTGCATCGAGACAGATCTTATTTATGTACATTTTTCCTCCTCTTTATTCTTTTTGTTCTTTTCCTCGCATTTGTCTAATATCTCACCGAGCAGGTTATGTAGACCTGTTTTACT
>SOKM01000258.1 GCA_004375785.1 Candidatus Cloacimonadota bacterium
TTATGTATTTTGTCAACAACATTCTATGACCTTTATGCCCGCAATGACAGTCTTTTTTGGAGTGCAAATTGGAGGTTTAATACTGGTAGCACTCAGAATTAAATCGCTTAAACCTTACATCACATTCAAGTCTTTATTTTGCAGTCACTTAACTGATATTCTTTATAATAAAATAACGTCTGATAAGATATATTATGTAAACTTAAAGAATAAAGTGAAATATTAAAGTAACTATATTCAGGGTCGCAAAATGAACTCTGGGTTTTCCCTATTTTGAGTAATTACTAAAAAATTCCTCTCTGAATTCCGGTTTGAACACAAAGATCAGTGATACTACGGTATACGCAATAAGAATGATTGAGAAAAACGCCATAATAGAGGCTGCAATATGCATGTAATAACCCCAGACTCTTCTTTTCATAAGACCTACACCTGCACTCAAATAGATAGCAAAACCAATAAGGAACGGTCCAATAAGAATTATACTACCTATAACGCCATTTTTAATTTCTGCTTCTGTATCACCAGAAAAAAAGATACCATATATTAAAACCAGAATAAAGAAAAGTACCATTAAACAGTTCAATCCAGCCAACGCAAAGTTTATTACTCCAAAAATGTCAACTGTCGTATTTCTTTTCATAATGCTGTGGTTTTACAAAAATTTCAGCTATTTGTCAAGTAGAATATTTTATCTGCCTTTACCTCTTCTACAAAATTTAACCATTTATCTAATTTATTATATATAAGTTTCTATATAGTAAGTATTTACGTTACAAGCCTCTGTTCAGCAGTCGCTCTTGCTCCCAGGTCGCAAAGTCTGCAGGAGGATGGATAATTTCAGCATCAGGTTTTCGCTGTAGTCTTGCCGAATGATTGGGACATCCAGTGACACATAACCCACATCCGATACACCTTTTGAGGTCAACCACAGCAATACCATCCTGTTCTGATACGGCATTAACCTGGCATCGTTCTATACAAATTCCACATCCATCGCATTCCTCTGCGTCAATCGCCGCAAAGTAGTTAGCATAGGCTACTGAGTTTTCTATGCCCCAATCAGTGATTCCACGAAGTATAGCGCAGCAGCAACCACAGCAGTTGCAGACATAGAAAATATCTTTAATTATATTGCTGACTGTATGAACCAATCCAATTTCTTCCGCTTGCTCAAGAATTGCTAACGCCTCTTCCAGAGAAATGTCATCTGGTCTGCCAGGGTGTTCAACTGTGGAGAAATTAAGACAATTTTTTAAAGGAAAATCACATTTGCGACTACCGATGTAATCTTGTTGAACTCGACAGATACAATCTCTGACGCGAAATGATTTGGCTGCAAGAAGAATTTTCCGAACATCATCATAAGGGAGTATCCACTCTGTCTTTACTGAACTCTGTGCAGGGACAACGCGGTGAATAGAAGGTTGGGGTTTCATTATTCCAACTGCTCCCCCATCTGCCATATATTCCTCAATGAGATGTGCAAACTCATGGTCCATATTCTCTAAATGTGCTTCATAGATTCCAACAATAAAGGGTGCAAGTCTAAACCGCAGCTTTCTATCCTTTTTATCGAACCACACGAGTCCACGCTTAGCCATCTTCATCAATCTTGTTTGGGTCTCCTCTGCAGGAAGTTCAATGCGCTCTGCTATTAGAGCAACGATTTCCATATCCCTCGTTAATTGGCTTGCGAGCGAAGCCTCCTCTGGCGAGAAAATCTTTTTCAGAAGTGGTATCTCGACATTTGATGGTGTTCTGGGAAAACCATTTGGAAGTGCATCCAGTGCATCCGCAAGTTTCTCATAAACGTCATCGGTCATTAAATATCCTCCTTACTCTTCATAAAATCTTCACCTTTTGTTTTCTTCGAATAGAACCAATCAAACCAATGAAACTAACACAACAAATCAAACAATTATCTACTCTAAACTTTTGCCTTTTTGTTTGTCAGTTGGTCCTTCTGCTCACTGCTTACTGCTTACTCCCTACTATTCTCTCTCAATATCTTTTCACCCCTTCTTCCCTATCCCCTATGTTTGTCAGCTATCAATTCTCCGTTGACTCCGACGTTCTCAGGAGTGTTCTCACGAATAAGAACAACGATGTGCTCGATTTTATAAATATCAATGGCAACATCGGTGAGTCTTTTCACCAATTCTCTCTTTCGTTCAATTTCAGGAATTCTAGGTCCATCTACCCTAATAATTGGCATCTCAATTCACCTCCCTTCAAATGCTCTTGTATCACCTTTTACTTTTAACTTTTTACTTATAATTACCTCCCTCTCCCCTATTCTCTACCTAACTATCGTTACCTTAACCGATTGGTTCATTAGACCACTTTCTAACCTCAGGAAATAGATACCACTTGAAAGACCTTTGGTCTGCAATTTCAGTGAATGTTTACCAGTAGAAAGTTCATCAAAAGAGAATGACCTGACTCTCTGTCCAAGTAGATTGTAGAGGTTTATTTCAGCATTGTCCCTTTGTGAGAGATAAAATTCAAGTTCGATGTAATCACCTCGAATTGGGTTTTGCAGAAGCCTTATTTTTGGATGATAAACAACATCCTTTGATTCCTCAACTCCAACCAGCAAGTTCTCATAAATCTGAAGGCCACAACTATGATTAGCAATATAAGCATAAGAATCTACGATATAGACACCATTCGCAGAACTTGGTGTATCATATAAACCAACCCATACGGGATTCGATGGAGTAGAAACATCATAAACCTTAAGCCCACCGTATCCATCAGCAACGTAAGCATAGAAGCCTGATACTTTAACACCTAAAGCTTCATTAGTATCGTGGTAACCAATCTCTTGTGGACTTGATGGTGTTGAGATGTCTATTATGCGTAAGCCATCTGTCCAATCGGCAACATAAGCATAGGAACCAGAAACATAAACATCACTGGCAAAACCTGGTGTATTACAGTAACCAATATCTTGCGGATTTGATGGTATGGAAACATCTATCACCCAAAGTCCAGCATATCCGTTAGCAACATAGGCATAGGGATCCAATATATAGACACCACGAGCATCATCTAATGTATCGCAGAAACCAACTTCTTGGGGATCTGAAGGCGTTGAAATATCTATCACACGAAGCCCTTCCCAAGAATCAGAAACATAGGCATAGGAACCTGAGACATAGACATCCTTAGCAACACCTGGTGTATCATAATAGCCTACTTCCTGGGGATTTGATGGTGTAGAAATATCAATTATGCGAAGTCCTAGAGTACCATCTGCAACATAAGCATAAGAACCCAATACATAGATACCCTCAGAATAACCTGGTGTATCATAGTAACCCATATCTTGTGGATTTGAAGGTGTAGAAATATCTACAACACGAAGTCCACTTTCACTACTAGCAATATAAGCATAAAAACCTGATACATGGACACTAAACTCTCCACTTGGTGTATCATAATACCCTTCTTCCTGTGGGGTTGAAGGTGATGATACATCTATAATCCAAAGCCTATAATAGTCAGCAATATAAGCATACATACCTAACACATAAATACTACGAGCATAACCATATGTATAATAGAAACCAACCTCTTGCGGATTTGAGGGGATTGAAATGTCTATCACCCGAAGCCCGGAATCATTATCAGCAACATAGGCATATGAACCTGATACAAAAACATCATTTGCTGATGGTGTTATACAATAACCTGCCTCTTGTGGATTTGAAGGAACAGATACATCGATAACCCTTAATCCACCCCATCTATCCGCAAGGTAGGCATATGAACCTGATACGTAAACATTTTGAGCTACTGCTGGTGTATCACAGTACCCAACGCCTTGAGGATTTGACGGTATGGATACATCAATTACACGAAACCCATAAACATGAAAAGTAACATATGCATATGAACCAGATACATATACACCAGTAGCTGAACCTTGTGGATCATAACTTCCTATTTCTTGTGGATTTGAGGGTATTGATACATCAATTACACGGAGTCCATAATAGCCATCAGCTACATAAGCATAAACGCCTGACACAAATACATCACCACACAAACCTGGAGTATCAAGAAAGCTAAGCTTTATTGGATTTAACAGATTAGAAACATCCCATATCTCTAAGCCTGCAACATCATTTGCAATATAAAGAAGTTGAGAAGGTTCATCAAAATATAAGCTCCTAACAAAACCTCTAGCTCGAATTCCTTCTGATATGTTTATTGGAGAAGAAGGGGTTGAGACATCAAGAATAAAGACACCACCACCTGAGCCACAGAAAACAAGATTCCTTATGGAATCATATGCTACAGCCCAAGAAGGCCCAAACGGCCAGTTGCCAACAAACCGCACATTAAGTGAATCAAACCACATAGTGCCTATTTCTTCAAAAGGAGTTGCTACCTCTGAGAAGGGCTCAGCGAAAACTAAATCACTACCAAGTAACACTAAGCAGACTATTATAATTGTCGTATACCTGTTCATACACACCTCCTTATTTTTCGCCACAAACCGAGTTTTTTTCTTTTCTGATAATATAATAGAGAAAGTAAAAAGTCAAGGTTTTTCAACCAACTTTTTGTGCAATGAATAATATAACTTTGGAGGAATGGCCTAATCCATTTTTCTCTATGTCTGTTCCAAATCTCTCCCAGATTTCTTCAAAGGAAGGCGTCTCAACTCCGTATATTTCAGGAACATTATCGCAGGCGAATCTTATTTCTTCTTCAGATACATATTCCTCTATCACTTTACTTTTGCCTGCGGATGCATTGACAGAATCCATGAAAGTTTGCACAGATTCCTCCAAACAATGAGAACAAACCCCAAAAGAGTGGGCGTCCAAAAATGTGTGATAAAATAGGTTTGGAATATGGCAAAACGTATATTCCCCAAGTTATCAAGAAGCATCCGATTACAATGCAGGAATGGCCGAAAACAATGAGACCAGTCCGTCCTCCACGCCACCCGAGGTAAGCAAGTGCAATACCAATAAGCAGTGGAATTATTGAACCAGGGTTAGGGTACATTATGAGTGTTACAATACCTAAAATAGCAAGCAGTACTCCTAAGATTACAGTAACTATACTTCGCGGTTTCATTTATCTCCTCCTTTCTACTAAAGTAATTGAATTATTAGTTATTACTCCGTTCCTTCTTAACTAATGCTCTATTCTTTCATCCATTTAACAGTTTTTTTTAGAATTTCTTCAGGAACAGAATGCCCTCCCTCAAAATCATGAAATGTGATGTCATAGCCATTGTCCTCAAGAACTTCTTTTGCTTTAACCCCCGTTTCAAATTTAACCATTGGATCTTCTTTACCATGAGCTATAAACACTTTTAAAC
>SOKM01000218.1 GCA_004375785.1 Candidatus Cloacimonadota bacterium
TTCCATTCTAATATCTTTTGAGTTGTAATAATGTCACTTAATCTTTTATCTGTAAATCTCCTTAATAGTTCTCTTTGTGATACTTTTTTCTTGGGATGATTCATGATCATTTTTGCAATTTTATCAGCAAGTGGTTCTCCATGAACGATTCTTTTTTGATTTATTGTAATCTCTAATTCATTTAAATTTATCTCCATAATCGTTAATTTATCTCTCATTTTATTTATTTGTTTTTTCATCTTCTTGATTTCAAAATATAGTGTTCTCACATGCATCATCTAATCTCCTTTATCTCGGACTTAATAATCACCTGCTCATTCCAATCCTTAATTAGTCCTCTCTCCTTGAAGATATAATTGATTTGCCCCCTCTCTTTCCTCAATTCCCTAACCTCTCTTATAAGATATTCCTGACGCTTCCGGACATTTCCCATATCGATATTCTTCATGTAGAGGAAAGTGGCCAGAACAGCACCGAGGACTAGACCAATGAATACACCGACAAAGAACTGCCAAGTATAGAGTCGCTTCATTACAGCACCCCCTGTGCCAGTCGCTTCTCACACATCTCGCAATATTCTTGTTTAATGTCTATGCCAATAAATCTTCGTTTCATTTCCTTGGCCACAAGCAGAGCCGTCCCAGCACCACAAAACGGGTCGAGGACTATGCCATCTTCTGGACATCCTGCCTTAATCGGCTTCTCGCATAACTTTTCAGGGAATACGGCAAAGTGAGCTTCGGGAAATGGTTGAGTGGCTATTCTCCAAAAATCTATTGGTCTTTTGCCTTCAGGCGGAGTCCAGCGAGAATCCTTTTGGCATCTTGCCCCACCACCAGAAATTCTTGAAGGATTACCTAGTTTCGCCTTTGGTCTAGTATCTGCCCCAATCTCAAATACATCGCCTGGATTTTTGCCATCGGGATTAGGACGCATATTCCTATCTCGATACGTTACTTGCCCCGTTCCCTTGTCCCAACTTGACTCTCCCTTAGCCACAAGATTGTCTCCACCCCACCTATTCATGGGTTCTGTATATGGCTCCCTCACCGCATCTAAATCAAAGTAATATGTAAAACCATTCCAAAGAGAAACTTTTTTTCTTTTAATTTGCCGATATTTTCTTCCTCTGGGAGAATTAAATTGTTCGGCATTTTCGACTTCTATTTTTGTATCAGAATCAGAATATTCACTCCCCACATCTCGCCATTCCCAATCTATCCCTTTAATTCCTTTTGTTCCCAATGGTTTTTCTTTCACCCATTCTTTTGTCTTTTCGTGTCGCCACAGAATTGTCTTGCTATTTTTATTGAACATGAAAAGATACTCCCACCGATTGCTAAACCTATCAGTAACACTCGAAGGCATGGCATTGGGCTTATACCAAATAATCTTATTCCTGAGTATCCAGCCATTCTGGATTAGCGACCAGGCGAGGCGTTCTGGGATCATGCAGAGGCACTTAGCTTTTAGGGTAGGATGCTTAAAACTCAATGGAGTCCTTTTAAATTCTCCGGCTGCATAATAACCTTTCTTTACATCTTGAAATCCTGTTGTGGGAGGGCCATGTTGACCATATCCCTGGTTGCTTCCCATGTATGAATCTCCCATATTCAGCCATAGTGTCCCTTCCTTTTTCAACACTCTTTTAACTTCATTGAATATCTCAGTTAGGTGTTCAATATACATTTCAGGAGTCGGCTCAAGTCCGAGTTGGCCTTTCCAAGCATCACATTTTTGGCAATAATTACCTCCACTCCCTTCTTTACCTGGATGAATCTCTGGATTTTCATTACTTCCGACATTGGCATTATGGCCTCTGTATCTCAAGGCATCGTGTTCTACTCGAGAGCTGCCCCATTCATGCTTACAATCCTTATCTCCAAATATCTGCTCAAATCCATAATCTCTTAAACCCCAGTAGGGAGGAGAGGTTATTACCATATCAATAGATTTAGCTGGGAATGCTTTCATGACTTCCAAGGCATCACCACACACAACCATATTGATTGGCAACTCCTTTTTAATCGTAGAACTCCTTAATCCAATATTTCCTATCTTTCCAAATCCAAATCCATTTCTCACAGACCTTTTCGGGCATCCTTAAAGCCTTAATAGCATCTCTAGTTTTATTGTCACATTTATTTGATTTAGTCTGGATGAAAAGTATATGAGAACCATCTGGAGCGAGGGCGCAAACGTCAAAGAGTCCGAAAAGATCAAGCGAATGCCACTTGGTTCTAATCACCCTCCATATTAGATAGCCCTTCGCCTCAAGCTCATCTGCACAAGCCTTTTCTTTCCGGGTTCCCTTGGCTACTGTGTTAATCATGGATTAGCCTCAAAAAATGCTTTTGCAAATCCCGATGGAGTTATTGCCCTACGGGTTTGCCTGTCTAATTTTCCATAAAATTCCCCGTGAATTTCTTTAGTTTTGAGTTTATCAAATTTTGGCGGTTCCTCAAGGAAAATAAGTTGCTTTATTGGCTGGTTAAAATGTCCCCATAAGCAGGTCTTTTTTTTATATGTATTCCCAAAATCATAAGGCTGAAAAATATAAACAGGATGACCCAAATACCAATTTAACATCCCATTAGGATTCTCTAATGCCCAAAATTTTAATGGTGGAATTTTTTGTGTGTCTCTTGCAATTCTGTCTTGACATTCCCATATAATATTTAAACAGGCTATCACTATTTCCATTCCCTTTTTCAAATCTCTGGGTTTTTTAGCCTTGGTTCTCGCAAGGGAAAACTCTGTGCAAGGTGGTGCAGCAAGGATGCCGTAAACATTTTTGGGGGGTGGTTTGTAAATGCGAACGTCATAATCAGGCAGAGTTATATTTCTCACATCATATCCATGTTCTGCATAGGGCTTGCTCCAAGCTCCTGTTCCTCCGCATAGATCTAAAATTACCTTACTCATGTTCCTCCCTCTTCGATTTATGATAAGAATATTCTACGACTCCCTGCTGGATGCCCATTCTCTTCGCTATCTCTGCAAATTGTAGTCCTTCTTTGTCTCTCAACTCCACTATCCTTTCGGCACGTATTGCATAGTCTTCTTTAGAGAGCCAGCGCCCCATTTTTAAATTATCCCTTATTTCGAATATTGTCTTTCTCTGCCCATATAAACCATTTGTGAATAAAATTAAAGAATTCTTGAAAGCTTCCTTTGTGTTTTTTTTTACCCAGAACTTCCCATTCTGTAACTGTGCTTAAATTGGGAGGACCTCCTTTAAAGACAATTACTGTAAATTGTGATAGTTTTGCTAATCTCTCTAACGCCATTCTTTGTCCCCTTGGTAAAAAAGCATCCTTTGATTTCCCCTCTAGCAATAAAAAATGATGATTAACCTCAACGAAACCATCTACATCAGTAAATCTAATTCCTCTTTCAAAGCAATCATTTAAAGGAGTCCAGTCCCATAACTTTTTAGCATATTCTTCTGGTGGCATTCTGAGGTTTTTATTAAGGCCATCTTTTGATAATGTTTCCGAATTCATTAAAAACCTCCGCAAATTTTTCTCTATTGGAACCAAAATAAACAAAACAACTTCCATGAGTAGAAGATGTTTTCTTTTCATCCGGAGAATCAAAATCAATCCTATGATCTGTGAAACAAATTATTCCTTCAAACATGGGTTGAAACCAATCAGCGTCTGTTGCCCGTGAATTGACAAGAATAATCCCTTCGTTAAATGAAGAGTCGAAATCATTAAAAAACTTTTCTACAAAATCTCTTGTAAAATCCCCATATGGTGGATTCAAGAAAATTCTCCCTTCCCATTTTTTTAAAAGACCATTATCTCCGGGTCCGTAAAATCGCTTTGCCATAACAATTTTATTGGCTTCTTCACAAGATGCTGGATCAAGATCAATATCTCCCATTACTTTATGAACAGCATGAACATATTTTTTTGGTGTCCACCATTCTGGCGTTCCGCTTTGTAAGACTGCTATAGTATTAAAATATCTTTCCAAAGCTTTAGTGGCCATTGGCTTGGCATATTCTTCAATATATTTTTGTTTATTAGGATGTTGTTTATAGATATCATGCCACCGTTTTAAATGATGATGTGCCCTACCTGTTTGTCGTTCTAATTCCCTATATGAAGGCGGTACTTTTACCCCCCTAAAAGTGCCATCTATTATATCGCCTTTCTCCCACATTCCAATATTTTTTTTAAGATGGGATTTATACCATCCATCTTTGACTATTTCAATAACTTCATTGTCAATTTCATCTAATTTCTCTTTAAGTAAAGAAGCTTTTATTATATCAATCATTTTTCCAATCTCTCGATTTTCTCTAGGATAATTTCTGATAAATTCATTTTCCCTCCTTGGCATAATATTCTTTGCCATCCCATAATTTACTATCTTTTGCACATACGCATCCTTCTTCTTTCCACCATTGACACTCATCATCGCAATCCCCCAATCCATCCTTACCCTTAAAATAAGCTGTACATTCATAGTCTGTTTTCATTTTGCCTCCTTATATCTCTTAATTTTCTTCTCTAACTGATCTACCTCAATCCCCTTCTCTCTGAGTGCATTAGATAACTTTGATTTCTCTTTTTCTAAATCATTAATATCTTCATTTAAGAATACTATGTATAGTCTTTTTCTATTTAGCATTTTTCTTAGATCAAAAAGAATGTAAACTATAAAACCGATTATAATGACGATGATAACTAACCATCCGATATTTATCTCCACGATTTCATTCATTTCCCCTCCTCAAGCACGGCTAATACGGCTCTTAGGCAGGCTTCGAGGGGGGTTTTGGCTTTCTCCCCTCTTATTTTTTTGAACGGATTGCCCACAACGCTACTCTCAGCAGTAAAAGTCCACTCCCCATCTTTGTAACAAATAAAACTGAAAATGTGATTAAAGCCTTTTTGCTCAAGAAACTCCAAGCAGTCGGATATAGTCCAGAGGGGAAGCCAATCTTCTTCTCTATATCCCTTCCCAGAAAAGGTCTTGAGCTTTACTTCATTGAAATCAATAAACCAATCTCCATATTCAATTTTCTTCCTCCACTTCTCCGCCACCTGCTTACACAGACTTATTTCTTCTTTGGTAAATTTCATAATTCACCTCCACACCAAGGACAAAAATATATCCTAGATTCTATTCCCTCAACCACACAAAGAGAATATGCTATCATGCCACCAGGATATACGGTTTTTTTAATTTCGTAATTCTTATTAACCGCTTCTCTAAGTCTCTTGCATTTACATTTTCTCACTTTACTTCCTCCACAAGCTTAATAAATGTTTCCGGTTTCTTGTCCGACTTTTCCCACTCATCCTTAATCTTAG
>SOKM01000282.1 GCA_004375785.1 Candidatus Cloacimonadota bacterium
TGTATTTTGTCAACAACATTCTATGACCTTTATGCCCATTGCGAGCCATGAACCGTAGTTAAGCCTGTCCTGAGTGGAACGAAGGATGGCAATCTCTGTAGCGTTGGGGCTTGTCCCCAACATTGGTAAACCGAGCATACTTCGGAAGTTCACCCTGTGAAATAAGATTATGGCAAAAACATTATGCTATTTCACGGGGTAAATATGAAAAGACACTCGCAATGACAGTCTTTTATGGTAATGTAACGGGGTTTACTCCAACCCATAGACTTGTCTTGGTGTAAGATATTGAGGGAACCTATCTATTAGAGCAAGACGTAGAGAATAGCAGAAATGACAGACATCTACATACTCATCTTCATGTTTAATATTGTATTCTTTAGCTAAAAGAGTCGGTCCACCTTTAATTAAAGGTCCACAGATTGGGTGTGAATCAGCATTATAGTTCTTAATAAGCATTGATAAAGGGGTTTCCCACATATTGCCCATACTCAAACCCTGACAGAGATGAACATTACCATACGGGTCGAGATGAACCCTCTCTGGCTCTTTTAAATCCTCATAAGGACATTCTCTGAATTCATGCCAACCTCTTTTAGGAAGTCCTTCTACCAGTTTCTCGACTGCTCTCCCCCTGAGCATCGCACCACCACCAACAACTGATTCCCCTTTGGCTTGTTTTTTATCTACACCTGCCTCAACTTTTGGTTTTTCTATACAAATTGATTCTGTATGTATACCCAATCTTTTTGCAACAGATAAGACCCGCTTAGCAGGACTATCTTTTTCTTCTTCATAATGAAATGAATCATCGCTTATGCTGAGGTTAGATATTCCTAATTCACAAAGGGGTTTGAGCCATAGTTCTATGTCTTCATCAGATGTTGCGTAATACGCATTGGTTACCACACCTGTTTTAAAACCCATATTGTGAGCAATTTTGATTCCTTCGAGCATTACAGGGTAGAATAAAAACGGCTCACCACCTTCAAAGTATATCCATCTTATCGTGCCGCTCCTGGCCGCCTGGTCAAGAGCTTTTCGTATTTGATTCAAAGTGAAAATACCTTTAGCATTCGGACTGCTGTATACAAAACAATGGTCACATTCTAAATTACACATATAAGTTAAAAGAAAATGAATTCCTGTTAGCATAAATTTCCTCCTCTACAAATTGGGGTCAGTCCTTGAAATTATAAAATTCATAAATTATCCAGGTTCAATCTGTGTAATCGGTCTTTTAATCAATGTAATCATTATAATTCTCTCTTTTAGCATAATCTATTTTTTACTTTTTCAGCAATTCATCAAAACTTTTTAGTTCTTCTGCATTATTAAAGGCGCTAAATGGTATATAGAAAAACTGGGTTATTGAAATATATAATAGGTAATATTTTGATGTTTTAACAACCTTTATGATGTTATCCAATTTTGTTTTTTGCAAACTCCCGTCTTCAAGATACGCTGAAAGAAATTCATTATCAACCTCGTAGAATCTTTTTGTGTAAAATATCTTGTTTTTCTTTGAATTGGAATAAATCCAGAAAAAGACAATCAGGAAAATAGGATATATAACAGTAAAAACAAATATAAACAATGCTATATAGAATCTTCCGAGAAGCCATAGAAGACCGGCAATCAGAAAAAGGAGGATAAAAAGCCACCACTTTCTCTTGAAGTATTTAAGTGTAATAATATTAAAATATTCTCCTTTTGTCAGTTGAAATTCTTTCGTTTTTATGTTCATTACATCCCTCCTTAATTCAAGGGTTTTATTCAGGTGGTGATAAGCTTCCTTATCAATTTCTCTCTTTCCATTTAGATTATTTATGTTTCTGAACTGTTACTATCTTACTTCTAACCATTGGCTCTGAGAATGGCTGCTAAACTCCGGAGCATACATACATTGGATCTCTGCAATACCGCTCTGATACTGTCCCTTATGTTGCACCCTGAGGTCATATTCAAAGACATACGTGCCTTTGGGTAGATAATCAATAAAGAAGTGTGTCGCCACATCCTTTGTTGATTGGTAGTACCGCAATCCATCCTGATATCGATATCGTGAAAGCACATCAACAGGTTCTAATCCACTTCCTCGTAAATCCTTAAGGTGCACATATTCCATATCCCTATCAACTCGTAAAACTACCCTGACAGTAACAAGGTCACCGACATTTAACGAACCAGTTACAGGCTCAATAATTCTACCTTTCTTTGTTTCACGGTTGACAAACAGTTTTTTATCTAATTGAAGATTAGTCGTATGTGAAGTCACTGCTGACATCTCTTCAAAATACTGGAAATATGCACCGCCCCAGGCAATACCTTTATCTTCTTTGATTACGCTGATATTTGAAAATTGTGGTTCTATTTCTTTTTTAAGATACATCTTTTCATAAAAACCTGTCCCTGCTTCAATTTTTTCTGGAGTCACTTCTGTTTCTCCCAGTTTCACACGAACCAACTTTGTGCTGGAAAGGTACTCCACACCTCTCAGGATAAGAGCATAAACAGCATCAGCCGTGGCTTTGGTGGTTTTCCAGTCCTGCGTCTGTTTCTGTTTTAACAACCATACCTTGCATTCCTCTGCGGCAACTGTATCATTCATTACCTCGAGAAATGCTTCAATCATAAGTGCCTGAGTTTCTATTGGAGCGCGGTACCACCACCAGGAACGCTCGGTTTCGCGCCAGAACATACCCATCTCTTCATTCTGGACGCTTCGCTCTTTGATGGAAGCCATAATCTTTTTCGCGGTTTCATTTCTACCAAAACGGTTCAGGGCAAGCGCCAGATACCCTTGGCTGAGTCTTGAATTGAGTTTTAACCAGTATTGTTCAGCTTGACCCAAAAAGTAATTGACCGCCTTTTTATGAGCAGGAGAAATTGGTTTCTCTTTTAGAAAGAAACTTCGACCGTATAGATAGAAGGCGATAAAGTGGGAGAGATGATTTATAGACTTATCAGTAATATGTTTATAATTTACATTAATGATGCTGTCTACATAGTTAATTGAATTCATTGCAAGGGAAATGTCGGTTTTTACTCCTAAATGTCTCAACCGCCCAAAACCAGTCATGATATAAAGTGATATATATGGATTGGGTTTACCTCCAGGGAACCAGGACCAGCTGCCATCTGATAACTGCATATTTTTAAGTTTAGTGAAAGCTGAATTGAGATTATTATTAAGGGTATTTTCTTCAAACAATATTCCCACATTACGCTTAGCCTGGCTCTCGTTTTGAGCCTGAATTACCCAGGGTGTTTCGGCTAACAGAACAGATTTTAAGTCCTCGTTTTTTTCTAAGTTTGATTTTAATGCATCGGTTTCCCGCCACTGGTTGAATATCTCTCTGATTCTGGGGTTTGAATTGGCGATGTATTTGGCAAGGCTATTGGCATAAAACCGATTGAAAATCTGTTCTGAGCATTCATAAGGAAATTCAATCAGATAGGGTAATGCCTGAATCACATACCAGCTCGGATTGGATGCCATTTGTAAAGTGAATTTATAGGGCTCAAGAGTTTTCGATTTATCCATCTCTTTTAATCTATCAAAAGTAAAGCGCTTTGTTTGCGGACCTCGCACATAAAGAGGAAAGGATTCTGTCAAAAATATCCTGCTAGAAAGAACTGGAATCGCACCAGCTTCTCCATCTGAATGTTTTTTGCTTTTGGCGACCACTGTATAAGAGAGTGGGTTCATTCCTTTAGGAACGGTAATCTTCCAGGAAAAGGCTTCTGAGGTATGGGCATCAATTTTAAAAGCCTGAACATTGCTGGACAGTCCCAGGAATTTATCCATTGGTTTTTCGGTTATCAAATCCTTGAAACTCAACTGCACTCTCCCTTTCTGAAATTTATCAGACACATTGACAACCTTAGCAGTGAAATAGAGCGTATCACCTTCTCGCAGAAACCTTGGTGGATTGGGTTGAACCATCAATTCTTTTGATGAGACTGCATATTCTGTAATGGTACCACTCTCACATTCTTTCCCATGAGCAAATCCGAGAAATTTCCATTTTGTGAGTGTCTCAGGACATTTAAATTCAAATTTAACAGTTCCATCTTTCCCTGCATATAAATGTGGATAGAAGAATGCGGTTTCATTTAATATTCTACGGATTTTAATACCTTCCACATCAATTCCTAACTTAATACCACCGTTAGTTGGTTCTATAATAGAAGCTGTGATTTCTGCACGGGTAGACGTCATATCTGGCTCGATAGTCCTTTTGCAATACACACTTATACCTTCAACCATTATCACTTCAGGAGGAAGATCAAAATTAATAACTGCCGTCTGTCCTATTTTAACTAAAACATTACTTACAGTAGCTGCATTATAGCCCATCATTCTCGCCTGAACATTGTATCTGCCAGGTGTTATATTTGTAATAACAAAATTACCATTACGATCTGTCACCGTACCAATCGTGGTACCCAGTATCAGAATATTAGAAAATGGCAAAGGTTCACCGGTACTTGCATCAATCACCTGCCCGGAAATTTTACTGGTTTTGCCATCAGAGTCTTTCTGTTCTTTATATAATACACCACCACCACCACCAGTAACTGGTAACTTTATAACTGGAAATCTATAGAACAGGAAATCTCTAATTATATAGTTAGAAAAGTGCAAGTAGGTATTTTGGGAGGGATATTTCACTTCCTCATTCCATGTGTATCTGATTCCACGAAATCCTTGAGCTCTATTTATGAAACTACGGGAACGAAGATAATAATTCCTACTAAAAAAGTTAAATGTGCGCCAGGAATGTGCATCAAATTGATCTAAGGAGTAATCATACATTGTTGCTACCATCTCTGTTTTCAATAGATGTTTCTTTCCCATTATTTTTACTTTGATTGTTTCCTTCTCCCCCGGTTGGATTTTGTCACGGAATGATTCTAACTGAATGGTAAGAACCTTATTATCCCAGGGAACATTGATTGAAAAATTATGGGTATATGCTCGATTGTCTTTTACATGAGTTAGATGGATTGTGAAGCCACCTCTGTGTTTCTCTTGTACAGGGAAATCAAATGTATGTTGTGTTACAAATTTATCTGTCCAATAACGTTTAATTATTCGTTTGTCATATTCTATTTCCACAAAACATCTTCCTTTATCATATCCTGTACCCCATAAGATTTTTAATACATTTCCTACCTCGACTGTATTGTTATTTGTTCTGGAAATGGAAGGTAACTTAATATTGAACCGTCTTTCTTTCCAT
>SOKM01000223.1 GCA_004375785.1 Candidatus Cloacimonadota bacterium
AACCCAGGAGAAATACCTCGAAGTCTTTAATTTATTGTTGAATTAGTTTGATTGGCTTAGTTGGTTAAAAGTATCAACTGCAACATAGAAAAGCGAGGCTGGAAGTCCTCCTTCGTTGACCCCATTACAAATGCAAGATTTCTAACGAGGCAAGAACTTCGGCGGACAGAACCCATCTGAAGCTTTTGCGTAAGTGGGCCTCGTCTGTTTTTTTGTTCGCAGGCTAAAGCCTGCGGCTACCCAGATTCTCTGGCACTCTGATACTCTGGTATTCTGATAATCTGATGCTCTGGTTCTCTGCTACACGTCAAGGTTCTGGACGTTTAGCGCATTCTCTTCTATAAATTTTCTTCTCGGTTCAACAACGTGTCCCATAAGTATTGTAAAGATTTTTTCCGCTTCTACAGCATCCTCAAGGGTTACCCTTTTTAGTGTTCTTGTTTCCGGGTCCATTGTTGTCTCCCACAACTGTTCCGGGTTCATCTCTCCGAGACCTTTATACCTCTGTAAATATATATTCTGTGTTTCGCCCATGGATTCAAGAATTCTCTTTAATTCATTTTCATCAAAAGCATACCTGATTTCCTTCTCTTTTTTTACTCTGTATAAGGGGGGCTGGGCTATATATACATAACCCCTTTCTATAAGTTCCTTTGCATATCTATAAAAGAATGTCAAAAGCAGCGTCCTTATATGTGAACCGTCCACATCTGCATCTGTCATTATGATAATCCTGTGATACCTGACCTTCTCTGCATCAAAGTCATCTCTACCAATACCAGTCCCAAGTGCAGAAACGATTGTTCTGATTCCCGGGTTGGATAGGATTTTATCAAGCCTTGCCTTTTCTACATTCAATATTTTTCCCCTGAGTGGCAGGATTGCCTGGAAAGTTCTGTCTCTTCCCTGTTTTGCACTACCGCCTGCAGAATCCCCCTCTACAATAAAGACTTCTGTCACCTCTGGATTTGATATAGAACAATCAGCAAGTTTCCCTGGCAGAGAATCACTTTCAAGAAGGCTCTTTCTTCTCGTAAGCTCCCTTGCTTTCTTAGCCGCCACCCTTGAGCGGGTCGCCACAAGAACCTTAGCGACAATCTTATTCCCAACAGTAGGGTTCTCTTCAAGATAACCGGAGAGTCTTTCACCGATAAATGATTCTACAATCCCTTTGACCTCACTATTCCCAAGTTTTGTTTTTGTTTGTCCTTCAAACTGTGGGTTTGGTATATTAACAGAAAGCACACAGGTAATGCCTTCGCGAACATCATCCCCTGAAGGAACTTCATCCTTTACAAGATTATTTTTCTTACCATATTCGTTAATCGAACGTGTAAGGGCTGATTTCAATCCTATGAGATGTGTCCCACCTTCTTTTGTATCAATATTATTTGCAAATGTAAATATATTTTCTGCATAGGAATCCGTATACTGGATTGCTACTTCAATCTCTATTCCATTTGAACTGCCTGAAAAATAGATGGGTTTGTGAAGGGGTGACTTGTTTTCGTCAAGATATTTTACAAACTCGACTATTCCTCCTTTATACTGGAAATCAGACGATTTTCCGGACTCTTCATCATTCAATGAAATTAAAAGACCTCTATTCAGAAAAGCAAGTTCACGAAGTCTATTTGCGAGTATATCAAAACTAAATTCTCTGATTTCAAATATATCTTTATCAGGGTAGAATTGTATCTTCGTCCCTGTCTTTTTTGCTATCCCGATCTTCTTGAGTTCGCTCTTTACTTGTCCTTTCTCATACCTCTGCCAGTAAATATTACCGTCCCTTCTTACCTCCACCTCAAGCCACTCTGAAAGTGCATTTACTACTGATACACCAACACCGTGGAGTCCGCCAGAAATCTGATATGTTTTTCTGTCAAATTTTCCGCCCGCATGGAGCATGGTAAGAACCACTTCTACAGCAGGTCTCTTTTGCTGGGGGTGTATGCCGACTGGTATCCCGCTTCCATTATCACTTACACTAACACTTCCATCTTTATGAATAGTAACCTTTATCTTATTGCATCGACCCACCATAGCCTCATCAACACTGTTGTCAACAACTTCAAAAACCAAATGGTGCAAACCCCTTATATGTGTGTCTCCGATATACATTGAAGGTCGTCTTCTGACAGCCTCCATTCCTTTCAATACCTGAATACTTTTTGCATCGTATGCCATTACATCACCCCCTTTTAAATAAAAATTGAATATCCTCTATAATCCATTTTCCAAGTTCTTTATTCAATTTCTCAATGATGCTCGGCTTCAGAAAGAGAAGTTCGTTCATCCATGTTGAATTCTCTACTTCTACAACGAGTTTTCCATCCCTTGCATAAAGCGGTTCTGTCTTTTCTGAAATCCGTTGACCTACCACCTTGTCCCAGAGAAGAATGGATTTTTGTTCGTTGTATCTCTTTGAGAATCCAAGGTTTTTAATAACCCTATCAAGAATACTACTCACTTTTTTCATTTTCGATATCTATTACTTTCAAGGATGGCATGTTGTCCATCTTTTCACAACTTGTTGTCGCAATAAAACACTGCCCAATATCTGTTATACTATTAAGAACCTTTTCTCTTCTTACCCTGTCAAGTTCTACAACCGCCTCATCGATGAGCAGAATTGGGTCATCCTTCCTTTTGCTCTTGAGGAAAGATGCTTGAGCAATCTTAAGTGAAATAGCACAGGTTCTCTGTTCCCCTTCTGAGGCAAATTTCCGAACAGGCAATTCATTGATGGTTATCAAAAGTTCATCCCTGTGAGGCCCAGTAAAGGTTATACCTTTTTCCAATTCTTTCTCTCTTCCCTTGCTTAAACTTTCCCTGAAACACTTTTCAATATTTTCTTTTATTTGAAAGGATGGCAAATATTCGATGGAAAATTTATCCTTCTGCGGAGTAAAAAGAGTATAGTAGAAAGAAGCACTTCGATTTAAGTCGCTCATAATGGATAATCTTTTTTCGATAATCCGACTACCAATCTGGATAAGTTCATCAGTCCATCCATCTATGCCCTGAGTGTTGTTTCTCTTCCCTATCTTTTTTAAGTAGAGGATTTTGTTTCTCTGCCGTAACACCCTCCTATAGTCAAGCAGGTCAACCAGATAATCGTGGAATAAAAGAGATAGAAGAGAATTAAGAAAACGCCTTCTCATTGCAGGCTCTCCTGTTATTAGATTTATATCGTTTAGAGTTAGGAGGATAAGAGCAATATTTCCTATCAACTCCTTCATACTTGATATTTCAACATCATTGATGAGTATTTTCTTTATCCCCTTAGAAAAACGAAATTCTATCTTCTTTTTATACTCGCCATTGAAAAAACCTTTTATCCTGAAAAAATCTTTTGAGAGCATTATCATCTCTTCAGGATTTACCGTCCTGAAGGATTTTCCGTAAGCAAGAATATAAACGGATTCGAGAAGATTTGTTTTTCCACAACCATTTCTTCCGCAGAGAAAAGAACCTCTTTTATCAAACTTTAGATTTTCCTCATTATAGTTTCTAAAATTCTCAAGAACTATTTCTTTAACATACATATCTGTTTAGATTTTAACATAAATTTCCAAAATTTTCAAGTTTTTTTTTAAGTTTTTTCAAAAATTTTATTTTTATAACTTCTTGAAAATTAAAGGCTTGGGGCTGTTACTTTAAAGAATTGCATAAAAAAATATAACAGGGATTTAAAGAGAATATAAGAGATAAAAATTTAGCCACAGAAGAGCTCAGAAAATACTGCAAACTCAAATGACGAAACTAACGAACGAAACGCTCTAAACGAAATTTCTCAGAACTCAATAACTATATGTTACATTTGTGCAGGAGTGCAAAATTTGCATCTTTTCTATCATATTGAAATAACTGAACTTAGGCTACTTTTTAAGGCAGGAGTGCAAAATTTGCACTCTAATTTTGCTAAATCCTTGATAAAAATCTCTCTAACAAAAAAACATTTTTCACCAAGTTGTTAATATACAAAGATTTACAATTTAAAACCCTTTTTTTTATCTTCTCTGGCACAAAATATGCATATAAAGTTTATGAATGTTAACGCCTTGATGGAGGTGATAGATGAAAAAAAGATTGTTTTGTATATGGCTCGTCGTGATAGTTCTTTACACGGTTTCTCTCTTTGCTGATTATAGTTTTACAAGCCCTCACATTTTCGACGAACTGGGTTGGGGTGCTGGTAACAACACGCGGGGAGAAAAATGCATAGATTTCTATGGAAGCAATGTGTATATAGGAGCAGAAGCGAACGGTGTTTCAGGCACAATACAATTTTATCGTTCAACTGATAACGGTTCTTCCTGGACTACTCTAACAGAACCTGGTTGGTCAAACTCGAGATATCCCTCCCTTGGTATTGATGAAGGCGGAAGGCTTTATATTAACTGGTATTACTATAATGCAACATTTAGAGGTTTATGCAAGACAGGAGCTCTTTACGGTGATGCATTTCAGTCAACAGGAACTGGTAACACCTGGATAGACTGGTACTCAAATCTGGATTTTGCTGGTGCACCCTCAATTTCAGTAAAGGGAAATACAGAAGGTAACCCTCTTATCTGCGCTAGCCAGGAATCATTTGACGGATTAGTCTATTATGAAATTGTCCTTGACTGTCCACGTGACCCTATGGCGTGGGACAACTTTAATTACTGGAACGGTCCTCCTCGCCACGATCACTATATGACTTATCCAATCGTATACCAGATTAGACCTTGCGTACGTCTCGATGATGGTAATTTTGTACACTTAATGTGGGAGGATAATAGAGGTGGTGTCTGTCGTCTTGCATTCAGGCGCTCCTCGCAGGTTCTCTCTTCCGGAGGACCCTGGCCTCTTTCCTGGAATTCGCTTGTCTATATTGAGGATACCGGCCACAATACGAAGGGAAACACAACGGGTTATGTCCAGGGCCATTCACAGATGGTCGTTAAGGGCTCAGGGGGCAGTGCTGTAACCTATGTGGTCTGGGTCTCTTCTGACAACAATATATATTTTGACAAATCAACAAACGGGGGTGCGAACTGGGGTACCGATATAAAGGTTAACGACAATATTGCTGCAACAAGGGAGTGGCCCTCCATTGCTCTCGACGGTTCGAACAACATATATGTTGTCTGGATGGACAACAGGGATGGAAACAATAATATCTATTTTTCATATTCAATTGATGGAGGCATGACCTTCTCTCTCGACCAGTGTGTAAATGATGGAGCCGGGGATGATAAATATCCGGGCATAGAGGCTGGAGCAGAGACAGATGGGCTATCAGAAGTTCATATAGCCTGGACAAGGGTGAATCAAACTCTCTATTCAAAGGGAACACCTATTCCCACTGGTATCCAGGAAATTGATTTTAATGCCGCATCTTCCGAGGATGGAATCATACTCAGATGGTTTACTCAGGGATACATCGATGGCATTGAGTGGATAGTTTATAGAAGCAAGAGTAATGAGCAGGAATATTGTCAAATACATAGATGCAACGTAAAACACAATGAGACCAGATTTACGCACATCGACAGGGATGTAACAAATGGAACACTCTACTTCTACAAATTAATCCTTCTCGATTCAAAGGGTGACATTGCATTTGAAAGAAGGGTTTCAATAACGCCTTCGTTTTATCATAAGCAACTGTCTATAAAGGTAATTTCAAACCCTTCAAAAAAGATTTACATTCAATACAATCTAAAGAATAAAAATACTAATGTTTCATTGAGAATCTTTGATATAAGAGGAAGACTTGTTAAAACATACACAAAGGCGGAATTATCAGGTTCAAAAATGCTTTACTGGAATGGTAAGAATGAAAAGAACCAGGATATTTCTTCCGGCGTCTATTTCGCAACACTCATAAACGGAAAAGAAAAAAAGACGGCTAAATTTGTTTTGATGAAATAAAATGATAGATTATTCACCCCGTTAGATGTTAACATCTAACGGGGCAGGCAGATTACACAGATGAAAGGAATGAAAGTTTTTTGTAAAATCTTTACTTCACTGCTTCTTTTCTCCCCTATAATTCATATGGAGGTTAATCTTCTTTATGGTGGATTTTCAAATGATGAGGATGCTATCTGGTATAGAGGTTACGACTCCTCCCAGGAAATAGTGAGCGCAAGAACTTTCAACACAAAGGTATTCAGAACGAAGAATGAAAATAGGGTATATCGTATCTTCTCTCATCCTGTCCATTTCATTAACGAGAGTGGAATGCTTGAAGATATAGAGGACAGCTGCAGTTGTTGTTTTGACTGGCAGATAGATGAATCTTACAGCGGATATGCAGATGAACTTTTTGAAGAAAAGAATATTTGTGGTGTACATACAAATTATATTCAGGTGAATGATACATATTATTATAGAGGTTTCGTTGAGTTTAACACAGAAGCCATTCCTGATACAGCAACAATCGATAGTGTAGAATTGAACCTTAACTGCGTTCAGTGGCCTGTCTACACTGAGGACCATGATATATGGTCAATGGAAAGTCAACCTTCAAGTTCCGGTGCACTTACAATCTACAATGATGCTGCAAACGGCAATTGTTATGTAAGCAATTATATAGGAGGGACGGGTTTGAATTCCTGGGACCTGGGTCCGCAAGCCTGCCAGGATATGGAGGATTTACTTTTAGAGGATTGGTTTGCAGTGGGTATTTCCGGTTGGTATTCCGCTTCTGCATATTATCTCTTATACGAGTGTGGTTCGGGCTGGATTGATGCTGTGGAACCAGTAGGTGTTAAAGAAGAATTTGTCCAGAGACCGACGGGTCTATTCCTCTCACAGAACCACCCGAATCCTTTTACCACTACCACTACCATCAAACTCATCCTCCCCGGAGCACAAGAGCACAAGAGCACAGGAGCACAAGCAAAGAACATAGAGTTGAAAATATATGATGTGACGGGTAAATTAGTTAAAGACTTTTCACTGGGCACTGACCACTTGTCACTTACCACTGCTGTATCCACTGCAGTATCCTGGAATGGAACCGATGATGATGGGAGCAAAGTGCCAAACGGCACATACTTCTATCAACTAAAAGCAGGAAGTAAATCAATAACAAAAAAGATGACACTAATACGGTAAAATAAAATGAAATGTAAAATGTTTATTGAAACAAAAAATTTTAAACAGGAGGTAAAGATGAAAGGGACAAGGATTCTTTGTTTAATTGTTCTTGCGGTTCTCCTCCCATCCTTTATTTACGGAGGTGAGGTACAGGAAGGAAATATCTCATGGTATTACAGGGAGAAAGACCCTTCGTCGGAAATAGTGAGTATGAGGAATCTTAACACAAAGGTGTTCCTGAATGAGAATGGTCACTGCACCTACAGGGTATTTCTTCAACCCGTACACTACATAGATAAGGCTGGTTTTTTGTGTGATATTGAGCCAAGTTGTACCCCTGGAGGCAGATCTAGTGCTATGGACTTTTCTGGCTATGCAGATGACCTATTTGGCGATATAGTTACTTATGACCATATATGGACACACGAAGACGGTTTTTGGAGGGGATTTGCTAAATTTAATACATCCGGTATTCCTGATACAACTACGATCGATTCTGTAAAGCTAACTCTATATGCTCTAAACTGCTGGGGGGTACTATTTGGCGGGTCTCACGACATACGTTCAATGGAAAGCAACCCTCAATTTGGTAATGGTTGGAGTGTGTTTGCCGATGCCGGTAATGGTGACCTTTATGTCAATAACTTTAACCCAACAGTAGGTTGGCATACATGGATCTTAGGTGATGACCCACTTGACCCTGCCTGTGTGCAAATGACGAACCAGTTACCGCAGGATTGGTTTGCAATCGGGATGTGTGACTATGGAGGAGGGGGCTTTTATTCAAATGCCATGGGCTACGGTAGTGGAATGGGTAATGTGGATATAGAGGCGCCGGTTGCGATAGCACTTGTCACTTTTACCGCATCACCTGATTTTGATTTTGTAAGGTTGGACTGGAGGACCGAACTCGAGGTTGACAATTTTGAATGGCTGATTGAGAGAAAGGAAGAGGGTGGTGATTATGAAATAATAGCAACCACACCAGGACAGGGTACGAAACCAGGACCTACAACCTACTCATACATTGACAGAGATGTTAGTCAGGGAAAAGGTTACTACTACAGGCTTACTGATATAAGCACATACGGACATCAAACAATCCATACACCTATCTTTGTGAGAATACCCACAATAGGAGAAGGTAAACTCCTCGTTTCACCTACTATGTTCAAGAAAAATTTATCAATTAAAATAAGAGGTCTGAGTGGAAACAGAGGGACGCTCTCCATCTTTGATAAAACAGGCAGAAATATTAAAACCATCAGTCTCTCGGGCAAAGAGTCTCCGTTAACAGTACATTGGAACGGACAGGATAATAATGGTAGAAATGTAAAAAGTGGAGTCTATTTCATCAGACTCGACATCGACGGCACTAAACCAGAAACAAAAAAGGTTGTTTTCATGAAATAAACCTGAAAAAAAGGAGCAAAGATGAAAGAGACAAAGATTTTATGTTTGATGGTTCTTGCGGTTCTCCTCCCATCATTGATTTTCTCTGGAGAAAGTGAGAGTTTTCTATACAAAGGCTTCTCACCAGAGGCAGAGGTGGTAATTGCAAGAAGCGAAAACACTAAACTCTTCAGAAGGGAAAACGGAAGATTTGTATGGAGGGTTTTCCAGCATCCTGTACACAGACTGGATGAGGATGGAAAATTTATCGATATTGATCCATTTCCTGCACAACCCTTCTGGGATCCAACTCAGGGATACAGCGGAACCGCCGACGACCTTTTTGGATATGTTTATACAACCTGGATGCATGTCAACGATGTATTCTGGTGTCTACCATTCGCACAGTTCAATACTTCAGGTATTCCTGATGGCGCTACCATTGATACAGTCAAGTTGACCTTGCACTGCCGTGCCAATTATCTCACCATGGGTGACCACGATATTCGGTCTATGGAATCCAGACCTTCGAGCTCACAATATTACACAATTTACTCCGATGCCCAAAATGGCGATTATTATTTAATTAACTTTTCACCCTATCAGGATACCTGGTATACATGGATTCTGGGTGATGAGCCTTCTGACCCTGCCTGTGTGCGGATGAAAGACCTGCTCCCACAGGACTGGTTTGCGATTGGTATGTCTGACTGGGGTTCAGGATGGTGGAGTGCCACGATTGAGTATTACAGTTCAGGTGGAAATATTGAGATTCCTGCACCTACTGCAGTGTCCCTTGTTTCCTTTACTGCATCACCTGATTTTGATTTTGTAAGGTTGGACTGGAGGACCGAACTCGAGGTTGACAATTTTGAATGGCTGATTGAGAGAAAGGAAGAGGGTGGTGATTATGAAATAATAGCAACCACACCAGGACAGGGTACGAAACCAGGACCTACAACCTACTCATACATTGACAGAGATGTTAGTCAGGGAAAAGGTTACTACTACAGGCTTACTGATATAAGCACATACGGACATCAAACAATCCATACACCTATCTTTGTGAGAATACCCACAATAGGAGAAGGTAAACTCCTCGTTTCACCTACTATGTTCAAGAAAAATTTATCAATTAAAATAAGAGGTCTGAGTGGAAACAGAGGGACGCTCTCCATCTTTGATAAAACAGGCAGAGTAATCAAAACCACTAATCTTTCAGGTAAGGATTCTCCCTTAACAATAAATTGGAACGGACAGGATAATAATGGTAGAAATGTAAAAAGCGGGGTTTACTTTATCAGACTCGACATCGACGGCAGCAAGGTAGAAACAAAGAAGGTAATATTTATAAAATAGAACAGAAACAGCTTAGCCACTAAGGCTCGAAGGCACAAAGGAGAAATATGAGTATTAAACACCTATCAGAAAAAAGAGGATTATCTTATTATCTTGGTGTCTTAGTGTCTTTGTGGCAAAACAGTTGCAATAAATGAAAAGAATAATAAAAAGACTGGAAGGTTTTATTGAATCAATTGAAGGACTCAACCTTAATCTAATATGGTGGATTCTTGGGTTCCTCGCTATAGTTTTCGCCAGAAACTTTCTTTCAACACCATCTGTTTCTGCTCTTATGTTCTTTGACCATTTCTTGCTCTTTTATGTAGGTCTATTTTTTGCAATTACGCTCCTTTTACACTTCTTAACAGGTGAACGAATTGAGAGAGTTTCAAAAGCCGTTGTGACCTTCTGGTTCATTATTCTCTTAACTCCAATTCTGGATTCACTCTTTTTTGGTGGAGGTCGTAAACTATCCTATTTTCTTAATGCCCATGAAATTCCATACACTCTCCTGAATTTTTTCAACCCCTTTGTGCAATTTGAAGGCGTTTCTCCGGGGCTGAGGATTGAAGTGGTTATTGTTGTTATTCTCGCTGTCTTCTATACTTATATAAAGTCAAGAAGCGCTGTAAAAAGCATCTGTGGATTTGTTGGTTCCTATCTTATCATTATCTTTATCGGTTTCCTCCCAGCAATATTCGCAACGGTATTCAGTGGGGTAGCACCTGAACTTGCTTATGATAAGGTATTTCGCTTTGGTGGAATAGTGCAGACAGGTAGTCAAGGACTCGCTCTTCTCTTCACTTTTGTTTCATCCTTTCTGTTGTGTATCTGGCTTTTTAGGTATGACAGGAAAAAATGGAAAGCAGCAGTTTCTAATCTCAGACCACTCCGTTCAATCCATTATGTTGGTATGACTCTGCTTGGAATTCTCCTGGGATTCTGGCTTTTCAGAGATGCTTATCCTGTCGTGTTTGGGACTCCAATAGACTTTCTGGCGTGTTTAGGGCTGCTCTTTTCGGTCTTCTTTGCCTATCAAAGCGCAGTGGCTGTTAACGATATCTTTGACATAGAATCCGATAAAATATCAAATAATAGTAGACCGCTTGTTAAGAAGAAATTGTCATCTGGTGATGTAAAAATTCTTGCTGTTATATATATGTTTATTGCACTCCTTTTTGCGATAAATGTCAAGTATTCATGCTTTTCCCTCGTGCTTGTCTCTATAATACTCTCTCTTGTATATTCGGTTCCACCCTTGAAGTTAAAACGGTTTTTCCCTGTATCCACCTTTATTATTGCACTTGCTGCGTTAGTTACATTACTTACAGGCTTCTCAATCTTTGGGGGCTGGAAAAGTGTCTATATCTTCCCAAAATCGTTAACTCTGCTTGTGCTTGTTATTTTTACACTGGCGGGAACTGTAAAAGACCTTAAAGACTTTGAAGGAGATAAAAGGACGGGGATTAAGACCCTGCCTGTGCTTTTGGGAAGGCATAGAGGCAAGATAGTAATCGCTCTTTTTGTGTTACTGAGTTACATTCTGATAGCACCAATCATACGAATGCCAATTCTATTTATTCCCGCAATTGTATTTGGCATACTAAGTGTGTTTATCATTCTAAAAAAGGAACTCAGCGAAAAACCTATCTTTGTTTTATATTTTGCATTTGTCATAATATTAGCTTTCTTTATCCGTAAGAATATAGACACTTTAAGAACATCCCGAGTAAAGCACCAAATTGATGCAGTTGGGCACTTCCTTTCAGGAGAGACGTACTTCAGAAGAGGTAAATATGGACATGCTATCAATGAATATAAGAAAGCAATCCTATACAGCTATAAAGATGAGAGGATTCGTTTACAGTAATGAAAAAATTGTTAACAAAACTTATAGATTACCTTGAGAATCTCAAGACCAATCTGTTTCTCTTAATTATTACCTTTCTTGCAATAGTTTTCTCAAGAGCATTTTTAGAGGGGATATTTGAAAATTATCGGACAATTGGACTTCATCCTATCACAGAACTTTCCATTTACAATTTTTTTCTCCACTTCCCTGTATATTACCTTTTTGTTTTCCTTGCATCATTGGTTTTTCTTTATTCAATAACAAAGGAAAGAATAGAAAAGGTTGGGAAGATACTCCTCTTTTTCTTTCCAATAATTTTACTCCCACCTATTCTCGACCTCTTTATTACTCCAGGTAAAGGGGATTCACTTTTCTATTTTATGGAAACAAAGACACTTTTGCGAGCGCTCTACGGCACATTTCTCTTTCCAATTGCCCTGAAAGGTATCTCCTATGGTCTTAGAATCGAGGTCCTAACAGGATGTTTGCTGGCAGGAGTATATGTCTTTATGAAGACTAAAAAATTTTATAAGTCCCTCCTATCCTTTTTCGGAGTTTTTCTGATTATTATCTTCAGCGGAGCACTCCCTCTTCTATCAGGCAAACTTTTTTCACTTTTTCAAAGTTCTGATATTTCTGCATATGTTCTCATTTTTCAATCAGGTGGGCTTATCCCGACTGAAACCCAGAGAGCCACACTTATCACCCTGTTCCCATTAATATTACTTGTCCCTCTTTCTTTCTATCTATGGTCTCCTCAAAAATTCAAGGCTTTCTTCCGAAACCTAAAACTCCTTCAGTCTCTGCATTTTATTGGGATGATTTTTCTCGGTCTTTTTCTTGCCGTTATAATGAGTAGAACAGCAGGGATTCCATTCATAACGAATCCTCTTGATTATCTGGCTATATTTGGACTTTTCGTTTCCATATTCCTTGTCTTTGAAAGCATTATTTTATTTGAGAAAGCCACTGATAATTTCCTGAATCCTGAAAGAATAGAGGAAAAAGATAATTTATCAACGAAGGAACTGACAATTTCAGGGGTTCTTCTTCTCGCTTGTTCTTTACTATTTGCTATTAATATAAGTTATGTATGTTTTATTCTCATATGTGCATTCTCTTTAATTTTCTTCTTCTACCTGTCTCCGCCATTCAGGCTGAAAAGGTTTTTCCCTTTATCAACATTTTTGTTGAGTCTGGCATCCCTCTTAGCAGTTATCACAGGTTTTTCATTGTTAACAGGAGAAAAAGCTGTTTATGCTTTTCCCTGGCGGATTTCTTTGCTCATATTAACAGTCTTTACACTTGCTTTTTCATTAAAGGACATAAAAAATATTACAGTTGACAAGAAAATGAAGATGTTCACCATTCCTACGATTATTGGAAAAGATAAAGGAAAGAAGACAATTGCAGTCATACTTTTATTAAGTTTTCTAATTGTTCCATTAATACTTGGTGATAATCTTTTATATATCCCCGCAGTCTTAATCGGTCTTGGAACCGTTTTTATAATTGTTAAGAAAATCTCCTTTGTGAAAATAATCACCCTTTTCTATGTTATTTTTGCGTTGTTTGTTCTTTTTTCACTTTACAGAAACCAAAAGATTGTTTTTCAAAATAATAACTCTTCATTTCTTGCAGCAGGACATTTTTATTCTGGAAATACCTATCTGGAAAAAGGGTTAACAAATTCTGCGATTTCTTCTTTTGAAATTGCTGAAGAAAAAGGATTGAAAACCAGCGCTTTATACGAGAAACTTGGGTATGCATATCTTAGAAAAGGAGAAACTAAAAAGGCTATTGGTGCATTAAAGAAATCCCTTGCTTTAGAAAAGGATTTTCCACAAACAAAGGTCTTGCTTACTCAGGCTTACATAAAGAAAGGAATGCCAGACAGCGCACTTATTATTTGTAACGATGCTTTACATTACGGACGATACAAAGCGGAGTTTTATATGCTGAGAGGGAAGGCTTTTCTATCAAGAAAAGATATAACAAATGCTATTAACGAGTTCAAGAAGGCAATTATTCTTGGAGAAACAAGTGGTAATAGTTCTCTTGCATTGGGTAACATCTATCTTTCTCTTGGTTCACCTGATAAAGCAATTGAAGCCTATACTCAGGCAATAAACCTTAATGACGAAGGCTTCATACATAAAAAACGAGCAGAAGCATTTCATAAAAAAGGAGAAAATGAAAAAGCCCTTTTCGATTTAATAACAGCATCACTCCTTGACCCTCAGGATCCTGAGATAAAGAACAATATTGCTACAATCTACTACGAAATGGAGGAATATAGGAAAGCAGTCGATTACTTAGGCGATGCGATAAAATTAAACCCTGAGTATGTTGTAGCATACGAGAATTTATCAAATACATATGAAAGAATGGGATGTTTTCAGGAAGCAGCGCTGGTTAAAAAAAAGGTATCGGAAATTAACAATTCAATCAATAACAAAAACAGTTTAAATAGGAGGTAGTTATGAACAAGAAAAGCAGGTTTTATCTGCCTTTTTTTCTTACCCTTATTCTTTTCCTCTCGATGGTCAACCTCTCAGGTGACGGGTGGAGAAATATGACATGGGTTCCTGGTGCACCTTATAACACAGAACGATATGCAGCAGGCTGTGCCGTTCAATATGAACAGGCAGGAACCACGGCTACGTATATCTATGTCTTCGGAGGTAACTACGATGGCTATTTGGGTATGAGTCTTTCAAACAGGGTATTCAGATACGACCCATGGGCAGACCTGCAGGGTCAAGCCTGCTGGACACAGATGGCAAATATGCCTTATTCTGCTTATGACTTCGGTGTTGAATCAGGGGTGCGTGACGGTATTGTCCGTTTGTACCTGTTTGCCGGTTATGGTCCCGGCTACAGAAACCAGATATATGAATATACACCCATAACGAATACATTTCTATACAGGCGAACTATGTCCACGAGGGAAGGAACGACACAGATCGGTTCTGTCGGTGGAAAACTTTACGCAATCGGTGGAGATAATGGCTCTACTTTTCTTACAATAAATCAAGAATATAATCCTGCTACTAATGGATTATTAAACAGGATGCAAGAACCAGCAGACAGAGGTGACCAGGCGGTGGTCTCTGTAGGAGACAGTGTGATATTCTGTATTGGAGGAGCATATGGAAGTCTCTCCTGGGCTGACTATGCAAACTCCAATTATATGTATAAACCTTCGAGCAATTCCTGGTCAATAAAAGCAAATAGAGGTTATTTAGCTTCAGGAGCAGTGGGAGGTTATTTTAATGACATTATCTATAATTTTAGCGGAGGGAACAGCGCTACTTATCTTAGAACTGTTGGAAGATACCGTGTTTCCACGAATTCCTGGTTAAGCGACGGTCCCCTTATGCCAGCTGTTCAGGATGGTGCGGTTTGTGGTGTAGTAACCCATTTTTACAAACCAACCCCCTTCGACCTTCTTACTCCTACTAATGGTGCAACCGTTGGTTCACTCAAACCAACATTGACCTGGGAGAGTAGTGATAGGACCAAGGGACCTCGAATCTGGGTGATTACAGGGGGAATAAATGCAAGCACCACGACTGCACGCAATTCCGCATATACAATAACAAGCGATACCACATCTGCAAACGATACGCTCCTCTATACACTTTACTATAGTCTGGAAGCAATTGTCGATGCTACAGTTGATTCTATTGTTGACCTTACAACTAACTCTTACACGTTTACATCTGACCTCCTGGCAGACACTGTTTACTACTGGAAAGTAAGAAGAACGGATTACTACGAGGAAACGGAAAGGTGGTCCAATCAACTTGACTGGTGGTTCAGGACACCCCCAGCAGTTGCAATAGAACTCTCATCCTTCAGTGCGTGGCTCTATCGGGGGGGTATAAAGGTTATCTGGAGGACGGAATCGGAGAAGGATAATCTAAGATGGTTGATAGAGAGGGCTTATGAGAAAGCGGACAATTACACTCTTATCGGAACAGTAGATGGACAGGGCAATAAACCTACTCCAACTGATTACGCTTTTACTGACAAAGGTGTTTCTAAAGAAGGGAGATATTTCTACAGACTTGGAGCAATAAACAGTCAGGGCGAAACAGAGTGGAATGGACCTGTTTCTGTAATTTATAGAGTCAGTGAAGCAGGTTCGAGCATACTCTCTGTTTTGCCTTCTGGAAGAGGAAATGTAAAAATTAATTATATTATAGGGGAATCATCTAATACAAGAATTGAATTATTTGACCTTACAGGCAGAAGAATAGCCACCCTTCTTGATGGAAGAAAAGAAAAGGGCAAATTTTCACTAACCTGGAACGGACGAATGAGCAACGGAAGTTCTGCTCCCAGGGGTGTCTACTTCTGCAGAATGCAATCTGGCAGCCTTTCAAAGGTAGTGAAGTTTGTTTATATGAAATAATCCGACTGGAGTAGCAGAGCTTGCTCTGCGCTATTTACCAATCGCGAAACAAGTTTCGCTACTCCGGACGACGAATTGGGGGCAGGCGTTGAAGCTTCCTCACACAACCGATCACCTCCCGCTCCTTCATTGTCTTGAGTAGAAGTAAACCTGCCAATGCTCGGTTGTTCGGTTTTGGCAACTCTAATAGGATAATGGTGAGGGTGAAATGAAAAAACTAATCTTCCTTCTTTTTCTACTTTCCCTGACAGGAACCCTTTTTTCTGGATACTGGGTAGACCCGATGGTTGTCAATCCTGACTCAATTGGTTTTTGGTGGGGGTCGGATAATGTATCTATGACCTGGGATAGCACAGGAAGAGTCTGGGTGTCATGGGTGAGTGACACTTTTTATGAGCCCTACTTCGAAAATTCTGTGGTTAAGACCTGTTTTTATAATGGGGAGAACTGGATATATCCCTGTTTCCTACACATAGGCCAGGATACAACTTATGCCTATAACAATTTTAATTCTATGATAACTGATAAAGATGGCAACGCATGGATTATCTGGCACCATGGTGGATTTCCTATTAAGAAAAACAGAGGAAGACAACCTTCCCTTATTTTATACAGCATTTTTTCAGATTGTCAATGGAGTGAACAGAGTGTTATATGGCCTCCCCCCACTGATATATATGCTAATTTTACAGCATTAAATTCATCTATAGATACTTCTGGTATGATATGGGTAAGCTGGGTCCTGGACTGGTACGATATGCACAATTTATGGTTTTGGCAAGGTTTGTACTCAGCTCATTCTGTTGACTCTACCTGGCAAAACGAAACTGTGCAGGATGATTACATCAATCCCTATTTAAGTAAACCAGCGTTTGTCACTGAATTGTCCGGAATACGGATATTCTATGCATATGAAGAATCATTATACTTTCCATCAGATTCTCTTCTTTGTGGTATTAAAACTGCGTGTAATACAGGCGGTGGGTGGAGCAATTATGAATCGATTTATGAAGATACGAATGTCAGTTATATCACTAATGACCACCCTACTGCTGAGATAGACACTGCTGGTAGACAGTGGGTGGTATGGCAGCACACTGGAGACCTTTATGCAAAATACAGAGAAACAGGAATATGGTCAGACCTAAAAATTATAACAAGCGGAAGTCAGCCTTCGATGAAGACAGATGGTTATGGAAGAACATGGCTCATCCGCTCAGGTCCACATATCTCCTATCTTGAGGATACTTCATTTACCATATTTCAATATATAGGTCCACCAGGCGGTTTCTTTCCTGAACTGGGATGTGATGTGATGGGTAATATATGGGCGGTCTGGAGAGATGGTTACAAGGTTTATGCAAGTTTCTATAGGAGGGATACAATCTCCCCTCAAATAGCTGTTGTTTATCCAAACGGGGGAGAGATTTTCAATTTTGGTGAAACGGATACAATTCAATGGCTCGCAACAGATGAGGATACGGTTGTCTGGGTGAATATATATTTCTCCTCAGATGGTGGAAATTCTTATGGACTCATCTCAGACTTCGAGAAGAACGATTCCGCTTATGAATGGACAATTCCCAATGTTAAATCTGACAGCTGTCTCATTAAAATCACCGCAATCGACAAAGGATACAACGCTGTTAGTGATGAAAGCGACAGCTTCTTTACAATTATTGGAACCGGAATAAGTGAAGATACCAATAATTATCAATACTCAATTAGCAATTATCAATTAACAATTTCCCCCAACCCATTCAAGGAAAGGGTGGAAATCAAGTGGACATTAGGCACTGGGCATTCGGCATTAGGAGAAAACCCCATAACTAATGACCAATGTCCAATGACTATTTCTATCTATGATGTAAGTGGAAGGGTAGTGAGGAACTTTTCACTTTTGCCTTTTAACTTTTTACTTGCCACGACAGTGGAATGGGACGGGAGGGATGATAAAGGTAATCTGCTTCCGCCCGGAGTCTATTTCGCAAAACTCTCAGCAGGTGATTTTACATCTGTGAAGAAGATGCTTTTGATTAGGTAGCCCGCACCTTTTAAGGAGCAAAAAAATCACGCAGGCTAAACCCTGCACCGTATGGTTCAGGGTAAAGCCTGCGCCTACCTATTTACCAATCGCGAAACAAGTTTCGCTACTCCATTTCATTTACTCCGTTAGATAAAAGTTATCTAACGGGGCGGGCAAGTTTCGCTACTCCGAATTTTTTTTTTAAGAAAATTCCATTTTTTCCTTGACTTTAAATGAGAATTCCTATAT
>SOKM01000066.1 GCA_004375785.1 Candidatus Cloacimonadota bacterium
TCTCTACTGGACTTCAAATCCAGTAACAGGTGTTTTTGGGGTAATTCGGTAAAGCATTATTAATAAAGGGACTCGCTTGAATCCCTTGTTTTTATTACCTCTCCCTCTTTATTTTCCATTCTTGGTTATCTTGGCTAGTCCTATTACTCTTGGCTATTTGTATCTGAAATTGGCACAAAAATAGCACAGGGGTAATCTTCTAATATTTCTCGTAAAATTAACAAATTTGTCCAATCAATGCTGAAACAAGACACTGTTATGTTTCAGGGAAATTGGACACATTTGCGATTTTTTTAATAGACGCTTCTCAGGATAACTACTCTTTCCCTCACCTCACCTTCACCACTTTCTCGACATTCATTCCATCAGCCTTCAAGAAGTAGATGCCGGGGGGAACTTCGTGACCTTGCTTGTCTTTCCCGAACCAAGTAACCACAATCTCTGGAATGTTGTCGGTGGCGGGGAGCATTAGATTCTTCACAGATCTCCCCGAGATGTCAAATATTCTCAGTTCTGTACTATACAATTGTCTTCTGACTTTGATAGAGGTGAACGTGGAATAAGGATTGGGGAAAATCTTTATGATTTTCAACAATGGTTCTGTTTCTCTTTTTTCCCCTTCCTCAATATTACCTTCCGAATCTATTTTTAATAGATAAACGTCAAGATCTACTTCAGCTGAATCTGTAACCCCAACAATAATATACCCCCCTTCGGAGGTTTGTTGAATGGAATTACCATAATTTATTTCATGAATTCCATAATTTCTGGTCCACAAAGTATCACCACTTGAATTTGTTTTAACAAGATAAACATTACACCAATTTGACCCAAATGAACTTGTACCACCCACAATAACATATCCTCCATCATTGGTCAGTTGTACCGAGAATCCTACTTCAAGACTATCTCCTCCATATGTCCGTGTCCAGACAGTATCACCAAGGGAATCCGTCTTAACAAGATAAACATCTCCTCCAGAAACAAAAGGACTAGTAACTCCTGTAATTATATATCCTTTATCAGAGGTCTGTTGAACTGAAAAACCTTCATCCCAACCATTTCCACCATACGTTTTTGACCATAAAGAATCACCATTTGCATCTATCTTGATAAGATACAAATCTCGATTGCCAGAATTATAAATCTCTTTGTGTCCTACTATTATATAGCCACCATCAGAGGTCTGTTGAACCTCATTTCCTTCAGCGTCAATTGTATCAATAAATCCTCCGCCATAAATTCTTGTCCAGAGAGTATCGCCATTTATATCTGTCTTTATAATGTAAATATCAGGACTGTTGAAACCAATACATCCTGTAATAATATAACCACTATCAGTAGTCTGTTGAACAGAATAAGCTACATCCTCAACTGTCTCATCATAGGTTCTTGTCCACATTGTATCACCATTGGCATCAGTTTTTATGAGCCAAACATCAATTCCTAATCCCCCCGACTCAATATATCCAGCAAAAATATATCCACCATCAGATGTCTGTTGAACTGAAGAGGCTTCAGCAGTTAGTCCCCACCCATATGTTTTTGTCCATATTGTATCGCCATTTGCATCTGTCTTCAAAAGCCAAGCATCACGAAATCCTATACTGAATGACATTGTATATCCAGCAATAATGTATCCTCCATCGGATGTCTGTTGAACTGAATAGCCTCCATCCCACTCTGTTCCTCCGTAGGTTCTTGTCCAGAGAGTGTCAGGGGTCTGAGCGAATATGTTGGCAGCAAAAAGGAAGACTATAAAACAAGACATGAATACTATCCAAAGAGTTTTCATAGTTATCTCCATCTTAGTAAATCATTAATACCACAATTCTATATTTACTGTTAAGGTATTATAGAATTTTTACAATAAAAAGTCAAGTATATTCGTGGTATTTGTGTTCCTCTGTAATTAAAAAGGTGGGAGGGGTCAACGAGACGAGTTTCGCAACTTTTTTTATGAGGACGAGGGGAGTATTGAAGCAGAGAAAATGAGGGAGTTGGTGGTAAGTCAGTCATAATTCTGAATTATCTTGACATAAATTTTGAATTGTTGTATAGTGTATTTATGCTGGTACAAAAAAGAGGAGAGCAGACAAAAACTAAAAGGATACTTTTTGATAAATTCTGTTTCTTTTTAGTTTACTTTTTGCTAATTAATATCTTCTGTTTTGGATGTCACAAAAATCCTACTGGGGATGGAGAAAACTATGACTCAAGAAATGTTTCAAGAAACTCTGGTGGAGCAGGGGCACCATCAATGTGCATAGACAATAATGGAACTGTCCATCTTGTATGGATGGATGATACCCCTGGGAACTGGGAGATTTTTTATTCTTTTAAAACTGCAAGTGGAAGGTGGGCAACTCCTGCAAATATTTCCAATACTGACAGTGCTTCATATGGTCCCGATATTGTGTCTGATCCTCTTAATAAAATTCATGTTGTATGGGATGAGTGGGTTGCTGAGCATAATCCTGAGATATTATATATTGAGAAAGACTGGTTAGGAGAATGGAGTGATACAGTAAATATATCTCAAACTGAGACAGGAGATGTCATGCCTGATATAGATAGTGATAGCTATGGGACATTATACGTAGTCTGGATGGATGGTCTTGGAATGGGTTTTTGTCAAAAAGAAGATAATAGTTGGTCAACTCCTGAGATTTTTTCACCTCATAGTGATTTAAATCCATCTTGCACTGTTTCAAATGATGGAATTTTGTATGTTGTAGGCGAATCACATATACCAACAGGAAACAGAGAAATCTATTTCTATATAAGGAATAAGAATAGAAATTGGACAGAACCCAGAAACTTATCAAATAGTCCTGATTACTATTCATATCTTCCTGAAATAGTTTGTGATGATCAAGGGAATGTCTTTGCAAGTTGGTGTGAATCAATTCAGGGTTATTCTGATATATTTTTTTCTGTATGTTCACTCAGTGGTAACTGGAGTGATCCAGAGAACATTTCAAATACACCTTTGGTCAGCTCTTTTTGGATTTCTATGGATATTGACATTTCAGGGAAGATACATCTTGTCAATATGGAAGAAACAGGTGTTGATTATGACGTTATTTATAAAGTGCGAGACGTAAATGGAGATTGGACAGACAGTGAAAATATCTCTCAAACCGATGAACTTTCAGCAGCTCCCTGTGTGAGGGTAAGCGATGGTATGATTCATATAGCCTGGATAGAAGGTTCACCAGGTAAAGGAGATGTATATTATGTTGAGAAATAAATATTGGATATATTTTTAGTATTACTGAACCTCTGAAAAAGCAAATAGGGATCAACGAGACGAGTTTCGCAACTTTTTCTTGACAGGAAGACATATTTCAAGTATAGAATATTCAATCGACGAAGGAAGAAAATGGTGATACACAGAATAATTTTTGTTTTAGTAATTGTGATTATTATTCCTAGTCAGCTTTGTTTCCCTGATGAAATAAAACTAGCAAACAAGATATTTCGAGTTGAAGACTATATTTTAATTCGGGATAATTTCGAAATAAAGGTTCCTATTAGTAATACAAGTAAGATCATTCCTCTACCCCATGAAAAGGGCTTTATTGAAGTGCAGTACAGAGACCATGCAGGGCCTTTTATCTCGCATATAAATATCTACAATATGAAGGGCTTTCTGAAAGGATCGTTTTGGTGCTACTATTCTGAGCATACAGCAGACCAAGTGAAGCGAGGAAATTTACCATTCATTGATCGAATTGAGTTATCCCCAAATGGAGAATATTTTATTGCTTACTATGGTTATGAGGGAGTTGATCCAATAATATATTTCCATAGAATTTTTTCGGACACGTTTATAGGAATACCTTTAGAGGAATTTGTCAAAGATGTATCCTGGTCATATAAATTCGATTTCATCGAAGATGGTTCAAAGGTCATATTCTTTGCATCTCAAACCTACCATTATCCAGGTCAAGACGAGATAATTCCCCCCGTGATTACCATTTTCAATAATGCTGGGGGGATAGAGTACCAATGCACTTCTTTCTCTGAACTGAACATTGATGCATTGAAAGGGATCCTGGAAAAAGAAGAGCCTGAAGAAATCTTTGCCAAAATAGAGGATTACCTAAAAGAATTCGATAATCGGAGTAAATTCATAGAAGAACATTTTCCGCAAAATAAATAGCAAAGCTCTTTCTATGTCATACTTCTTCTTGTTTCCTTTGCATATGTTTGGAATGTTTCGCAGCCTTTTTTTCACTCACATACCTTCATCCTCTTGACTGGGAGGAGATAATAAGTAACTCTCTGCGTTCTCTGTGGTTAAGGAGGTGGGAATGGGGTCAACGATACTCGAACTCATAGCAAACCTCAAACTTTTTTGGTTACCTTCCCTTTATGGTTGACTGTGTATATTCTGTCGAAGCCTTCGCTTATATCGGGTGGTTCGAATTTTCTTTTCATCCTTTGTATAACAGCATTCCAGTCTATCTTCTGAACCCTGTCCCTTACAACATTAAGAGGGTCGCTGGTTCTTCTCTCAATACATATTTCCTCAGGAATATCAAAATAGACAGCAACGATTTCTGTTTGTGATATATCTTTCAATTTCTTTCTGATAAAGGAGGTTTTTACAAGTTTCAAAAAAGAGGAATAGATGTCAATATTTTTCCTGCTTTCCTCAATAAGGGTGTTCTCAACAAGGTTTCTTTCACATTGTTCTATAAAAACCTCTTCTCCAATGTCATCGGCAAGTGACAGATATTCCTTTGCTATCTCCTTTATTTTTTTAACGATAGTGATAAACTGACTGCGGAGCTTTCGAGTAATATTTGTCCTATCAACAATTACTTTGTATCCATCAAGGAGTCCATCAATGATAGTAGACCTCTCCACGCCAACATAGAAACTATTCATCTGCGGTTCATAATTATAAAAACTTATCATCTGGATAATTTCGTCTAAGGATGACCTAATGGTTCCTTTTGGGTCAGTTGCCCAGAGCTTCTGGGCAAAAGTGGTTTTACCTGAACCAACCAGTCCGATGAAAAGCCATAACCCGATATGTGCGTTTTTGAAATCCGTTTCTATGTTAATAATTCCTCCACGCAGGCTAAAGAGACTGTGCCAAAATAGCGTTTTTAGGTAGGCGCAGGCTTTAGCCTGCGAATA
>SOKM01000348.1 GCA_004375785.1 Candidatus Cloacimonadota bacterium
CTATAAAAGAAGGTTTGCTTACCGATATTGTTTGGTTTGCTGAAGCAGTCCTCAAAATAAAAGGAAGAGTATCACTGCCATTTGTGAGAAATGTATCTGGAGGAAGGATAGGAAATGAATTACTTGAACCAAAACTGACTGTGTCATTTCCTGTATTGCGGGGATTCCAGTATTCATCTGTAATGTAAATAGTGGCGTCAAAAGAGATACCAGCAGTACAATCAAAAGGAGCTATCCATTTTCTTCCTCTATTATTTGTGTTTCCAGCGTCGTTTTCCTGTCCCGGAAGTATTATCTGAAGTCTATTTGCCTTTCCAGGAAGAATCGTAAAAGGTGGACAATTGTTCTCGGCCGTTCCAATAGGTATTGTTACATAAAGTTCAAGTGAATCAGACGCTCTTTTTATCATTATTCTCCCCTGATAGTCGCCAGCAGCGTTAAATCTAATCATAGGGGGAGCGTTATAATAATCCAGAATGGTTATCCTCTCAGGCGAAGTCATATGTAATTCAGCAATGCTGTTATATGGTGAATTAAGACTATCGTGACCATGGATAGTAATTATTATAGTATCGCCTGCAAAATGCGTTCCAACTGTATCAAAATCAAATATATAATACTGGGCTGATATTGCAATTGGTAAAAGAAATAGAATTAGAATTAGAAATGGTAACAACTTTTTCATAAAGTTCCTCCTTTCATATCATAAACAGCAAGCATAACATTATATTTATAATAATGTCAAGAAAAAAATGTTAAAAAAATCCGGACTGACCATAAGGAATTGTAACTTTGGCAGTCCGGCAATCTATAACTAACAGACCCGTGACTTTGCGTCACCTGATTACTCAGGTTTTGCTCTTTTCAAGGTCACTATAATTAATTTAACGGATTTATTACTTTTTGTCAAGTAAAAAATGGTGTCATTGCGATTTTGGAATTGTATATTGTTTAGAATGTGAAGAAAAAAACAGGCTGTCGGGAGAATTCCGGACAGCCTGAAAAAGAGTCAGAATATTGAAAGTGTTATCTGAGAAATGTGATTTTTCTAATCACTCTCTCGTTTTCACATTGAAACTCTATGAAATATACACCCTGTGGGTGTTTTTTAACGGGCCAGTTTATGTTGTAAATTCCTGGTTCTTTTATTTCATAAACCACTGTCTCAATCTGTCTTCCAGAAATATCGTAAACCTTGAGGGAAACGAAAGCCTTCTCTGGAATACTGAATCTTATTTTTGAATTTAATCTAGCGGGATTTGGAGATACAGGATAAAGCTGTGGTGTTCTCGATAAGGATGGAGAAAACTGGACGATTATGGAAGCACAGTAGGTTTTATTTCCTGAATTATTCAACGAAAACAGTTTGTATGTATAAGTATGTCCATAGACTACATCCCTATCAAGAAATGTGTATTCCTGCGGGGATTGTGAATTTCCTGCTCCATTAACCCTTCCTATCTCGTTATAGTCATCATCCTCTTTCTTCTCTATTATCCATTGATAAATCTCGTTTTCACTCTCTGTCCGCCACATTATTTCTATGCCATCCATTCTGCTTATCGCATTGAACGCACTCAGTTCTATGTCAAGAACAGAACCCGCTTCTCTCGGGGAAACACCGCTTCCAAGCGCATCAAAGTAGTAGTAATAGTTCAGGTTAGTTGTCTTCCCGATTCCATTCTCAATTGGGAATGAGTTCCAGAGATTGTTGTTGGTCTCATTCTGGCAGGTTACGAGGAAACCAAATGGATTACCTGGATTGTATCCCATATCACTGAATGGAATGGAGAACTCAGTATATTCCCTGCTGTTGACAATATCATCTTCAGAGAAATCGCCAGTATATGTTAAAGGGGTTGTATTCCAGTCACTCGCTCCGTTATCTTCATAAAGTTGGTAACTGACATAGTTACCAACCCTGAAACAGTAGTCGGCTTGAAAATCTTCTGGGAGTTTATTCCTTGCTCCTGCGTTTTCTGGATAGGTACTGTCTGCACCTCCTCCTTCTATGTCAAAATATACAAACATATCTCCACCTGGGCTCTGCCAGTTATGCCTTGAATAACCAATATATAATTTGCTTGCATCCCAGGTGAAGAAAAGGGTATCAGAATTCCGTATATCCATCATTTCACTATCTATAAAATCCTTGACATAGCCACCGCTTGAACCAATAACAATCGAATGTGGGGTAACGGTGTCTCCTGGGACTACAACCTTCGGTTCATCACCGAGTGTTGAGTTTCTTATCGTATCATTCTTATTGTCGTATGCCTTGATTGCAAAGATGAGTGTGTCTGCCGGCGGAAGCCCGCGGACTGTCTTGATCTCCGGATTTGTTCCCTTCTTCGGTTCCCACGCCTGATAATAGGTAATCCCTGCATCAAACTCTGCGTCTGTTGTCATTTTCCCGTAATCAGGGGGAACATTTTCGTAATGTGTGAACTTTACGATATATCCATAGGCAGAGTCGGGTGGAACGACAAACTGGTTCATCGGAGCAGTCCAATCCAGAGTTACAATCCCTTCAGTGCCGGTAGGAGATGCACTGAGGTCGGTGACAGGTTCTGGTGCTACCCTTTCGCCAAGGAAAGCCATCATTCTTCTAATTAGTTCAATATTGGTGTTCGGGTGCTCGTCACTGATAAGGCCACTCAGGGAGAAAGTAAGATGTGAATTGTTTCCATCACCACGCTCGCCTTTCCAGGCAAAGCAATATGCACTACCACACATATAGTAAAGTTTTGCTGGACCGTCAGCGAAAAATATGGTGTCTGCACCACTCGCATCAATTCTATCCACATAGTTGTCGCAGGTATCCTGAAACAGGTAACTGAACTCCATTCCTCTCGTAAATCGGTCATCCTTTCCGTAAAGTTTCTTTATATTACCGGTAGCAAACGGGTTCCCATCTGCAACATAAGAGATGTAAAACTTATTATAGAGAGGGTCTCCGCTATACAGGTATCCGAAGTCGTTTCCAGTAATAAGAACGGGGTTGCCCAACGCAATGTAGTCATGAAGATCGTTCCTCTCTTTGGTAGTCATCGTCCCCGCACCTGTTCCCAGGTGTCTCCAACCAAGGTCTACAACAACAACATCGTAATCATCAAGACCTGCCTTTCCCTTTCTTCCTGGCAGGGTTTCAACTTCTGTTATCTGCCATAGGTTATCAATGTTATTTTCCTTGAGCATATCTATAGTCGCCTTGGCAGACTCATAGTAATAGACCGGATCTGTTCGAGGGTCTTCGTTCCAGGACGGCGTGCCCGGATCGTCATAGTCTTCATCATCATCGTATAGCGCTTCAACACCTAAAAGCCTGTCCACACTTAATTCATCAGTTACTGGACCCCCTTGGTCATTAGAGATACGGAAGTAGATATCCCAGTTTCCCTCTGGATTTGTATCATCCATCCAGACAGTCGAGTAATGTTGAAAAGAACCGTTATCCCTGTCAATTGCAGGTCTGATTTGTGCAGAGGTGTTTCCAAATGTATCATTTATTGCAAAATTGTTCCCTACAAGTCCCTCTTGAAAATCAACACATTGCCCAAAAATATCCGGGTTTCCTCTCTTGTAATCATACCAGGCAATCGTTGCAACACTGGTTGCCTTGGCTGACCTCGTTGATGTGATACAGGGGATATATTGTGCATCTGTTGCACCCCCCTTTGTAGCAGGAATGTTTACTGAGCCAATAAAAAGACCATCGCGTCTAATTCTCTGGAGATAAACTGTATAAAGTCCCCTTCTGTAATCTTGCCAGGCTATTGTCATATTTCCGAGTTCATCTGTTGCTATACTGGGATATAGCTGTTTTGAATTTTTTGCTTCTTGGTCAATAACAAGAGTATCTTTTGAATCAAACTCACCCCCATCAATATAGAACCTGCGCATAAATATATCCCAGTTTCCATATCTATAATCCTGCCAGGTATAGCAAACAGCATCTGTTGCCTTCGCAGGTACATATATATCTAAATCAGGAGATTCCTGGGCTTCAGCTGTTTTGTAATTTACCAGGTAATCATCACATAATGGTTCTCCATTAGAAGCGAACCCTCTTCCATAAACATCCCAGTTGTTTCCAGCAAAATCACGGGAATCCTGCCAGCATACTGAAAACCTATTTGTTGAAGAAACCGCCACTCGAGGAAACTGCTGGTTTTCTGGAGTGTACTTATTCACAATGAAAAGATCGCTTTTAGGATTACCATTTATATCATATACCTGACAGTGAATATCCCAGTCACCGCTCTTATCACTCTCCCAGACAACAACAAACAAATCACTCCCTTTCATGCAGGCGACAGCAGGCTCTTGCTGGTTTCCGCCTGTCTGCTCGGAATTGATAAGAAAGTTATCTCCCTGTTTCTTCCCATCCGGGTCGAATATTTGCGCGAATATATCCCAATCACCTCTTCTATAATCCTGCCATACAATAACCGTGTATCCATTATTCCATCTTGCGACGTCCGGATTCTCCTGCCCCGTTTCTCCCCTGTCATTATTCCATACGAGTATCTTTCGCTGTACACCAAAAACCGAAACAATGGAAAGGAAAAAAATCAAAAATATCATTAAAGCCCTCTTTTTCACTCCGCCTCCTTTTGTCTTCTTACTCTTTATCTTTATCAATCTTCTATCATTTGTCATTGCTGGACACTCTACCATTTTTTTCTTAAAAAAACAAGTTTTTTCTTTTGCCGTTTCTCAGCAGTAGTTAATTATAACTTAATATGCAAATTTCGTGCCTTGCTATCTCTTTTCTCGGATTTTTTATGTTAAGTCTATATAAATTTTTACTTATAAAATAAACGGGGTTTTTCTTACAGAAGAGGAACTACAAAAAAAGTGCAAATTTTGCACTTCCCATTTTTTTATTATCATAAGTTTTGTGAAAGTAAGCACTTACCTTCACTGATTTTAAAGTGCAAATTTTGCATTAGGGGGTGTTAAGTGCTTCGTATGCTTCGGAAACAAGGTAGATAGAACCCGTGATAAGGATAAGGTTTTTCTTATTTAATAATCTCTTGGCAAGTTTAATAGCATCATTAATATTTTTTGTGAGGAACACATCTTTTCTAAACACATTTTTAATTTCCGATATTTCCGCTGCCCTTTCCGAATCTATCCCTGTTAGTATAA